>CAMLLI010000915.1 GCA_946480685.1 uncultured Flammeovirgaceae bacterium
ATAAATTCAACGAACGTGAAGTGTGGAATTATAAGAACAGCTCGTTTAAAGCATCCTTTGATTTTGTGAAATCGCCAACGCTTTTTGATCCTGAGAATTTAGTCCTCGTGCGCGAACGCAAGTTCCAGGAGACGTGGTATGAAGTGATTGACCTGTGGCGCAATGCGCGCTTTTGAAAAACGATATATACCTATAAAACAAAAAGCCGGAAGTACTCCGGCTTTTGTTTTTATATCGGTGCTCAACGGTGAGCTATTAATTTTCTTGTTGATTATATACCGATGATCAGCTTCTGGCCAGGCTGCAGTTTGTTGTCGCCCAGGTTGTTCATGGACTTGATCTTGTCTACCGTAAGTCCTTCGAACTTGCGGGAGATGTGCCACAGCGTATCGCCTGGTTGCACGGTATATGTTTTTGAATCTGGTATAGCAGATGGTGTTGTGTTTTGCTGCTTTGCTGATGCTACCATCGTAGTAGCGCGCGGGCTTCCCTTCAGCCAGATGTTCAGGCGCTGACCAACACGGATGGTGTTGCTGCGCATGTTATTCCATTTTTTCAGGTTTGTTACACTTACACCGTGGCGCATTGCGATAGAACCCAGTACATCTCCGCTTCTCACTTTATATACGATGCGATCGCGACCATACGTGCTGCCTTCAGACTTCTTGGCTAATGTGAGTAGTTCACTGCGACCTACTTTGGAAGCTGAGTCCAGAATAGCGTAACGATTCAGTGCGAGTAATTCTTTTGATGACTTCGGAACATGCAATACATAAGGCTTGTGTGTTTCCGGAAGTGCATTGTGCTGGATGGATGGATTCAATCGCTGCAGGTCTTCGAGGCAAGCATTGGTAAGATTGGCAAACGTTTCGAAGTGCAGGTATTTATTTACATGAAGTGTATCCGACATTACGAGCTTCTCTTCACCTTCGTTGTAGAAGTTGTGCTCATCGAGATAGTTCATGGTATAGGTAATCGCTACGAACTGCGGAACGTAGGAGCGTGTCTCACGCGGCAGGTTCGGGTATATTTCCCAGAAGGAACGCTTGTAGCCTGATTTGCGAATAGCACGCTTCACATTACCCGGACCGGTGTTGTATGCAGCAAGTGCAAGCTCCCAGTCGTGAAACATGTTGTACAGATCGCGGAGGTAGCGGCATGCAGACTCTGTCGATTTTTCAGGATCCATACGCTCGTCTATAAACCAGTCATTGTGCAGACCGTAGTACTTGCCGGTAGCCGACATAAACTGCCACAAACCAACCGCGCGTACGCGAGATATAGCACGCGGGTTTAATCCGGATTCGATGATGGATAAATATTTCAGTTCATCCGGAAGGTTATACTTAGCAAGGTATTTTTCGAAGATTGGGAAGTAGAGATTCTTCCTGCGCATGATCATTTTGGTATACTCACGATCACGCACCGTGAAGTAATTGATGAACGCATGGATGCGGTCGTTGTACACCAGCGGTATTCTCTTGGAGATACACGCCAGGCGATCCTGGATCACAGCAGGATCATCATCGCCCGGTATATATTCCAGGTCGGTTGGTAAAGCGAAGTATACGAAGTCTACCGTATCTTCTTTATACAGCATTTCTTCTTCTGCTTCCGCTACTTCGAGAGAGTCCACCACTACAGAATCAGGTTGTTGTACAATCTGACCGTACGTTAAAGTTGAAAAAGTGATGAAGGCTGCTAAGAGAATTTGTTTTCTCATGTCAGTTCATGTTTGTTAGTGCGTTTGAAAAATGTAACAGTTTCGATTCTTCAAAATCATCTGCAATTACTTGCAGGCCGATGGGCAATCCTTGTTTATCGTTTCCACAGGGTATAGCAATGGCAGGTACGCCTGCTACATTGGCCTGCACAGAGAATAAATCTGCCAGGTACATCTCCAGTGGATTATCGGTATGCTCCCCTAACTTGAAAGCCGTTGTAGGGGTAATGGGCATCACGATGAAATCATATTCTTTAAAAATCTCTTTTGTCTTCTCGCGGATAATGCGTCTCACCTTTTGTGCTTTGGTATAATACGCATCGTAGTAACTCGCACTCAATACAAAAGTTCCCAATAAAATTCTACGTTGTACTTCTTTTCCGAATCCTTCTGACCGGCTCTTTTTATAGAGCGAGTGAAGATCTGAAACATTCGAGCTTCTATACCCATACCGAACGCCATCGTATCGCGAAAGGTTCGAGCTGGCTTCTGCTGTTGCAAGTATATAGTACGTAGGTAATACATACTCTTGCAAAGGAAAATCTATAACATCAACGGAGTGACCAGCGGCTTTAATCTGTGCAATCTTGCTTTTAATTGCATCGCGTATCTCAGGCTGCAATCCTTCCGATGAGTCGATCTCGCGTACATACGCTACTTTGTACGCTTTGCCATTAGTGCTTGCAAGCTCTTGCGTGTAAGCAGGTACGGGTTTATGTGCTACAGTACTATCCGAATCGTCAGCACCGGCTATAACTTCCAGTACAAGCGCTACATCTTCTACTGACTTTCCAAATATACCGATGCAATCAAATGACGAGCCATACGCTACGAGTCCGAAACGAGAGATGCGGGAGTATGTAGGCTTTAATCCTACGAGTCCGCAGAATGCAGCGGGTTGGCGCACCGAACCTCCTGTATCAGAGCCAAGCGACACCTGGCACATATCTGC
>CAMLLI010000916.1 GCA_946480685.1 uncultured Flammeovirgaceae bacterium
AGCATCCAGCTGGAAGAACAGTTCAAATACTGCATCATGCACTTCATCAGGACGACAATTTGGTTTATCGACTTTGTTAATAACAACGATCGGATGCAGATTTAATTGCAATGCTTTTTGTAATACAAACCTTGTTTGTGGCATCGGTCCTTCAAACGCATCTACCAGCAACAAACAGCCATCGGCCATGTTGAGTACGCGTTCTACTTCACCACCAAAGTCACTGTGACCCGGTGTATCGATTACGTTGATCTTGTAATCTTTGTAACGAACCGAAACGTTCTTGGCAAGAATAGTAATACCACGCTCACGCTCCAGGTCGTTGCTGTCCATGATCAGCTCACCAGGGTTCTCATGATCTTTAAAAAGTTTTCCGGCCATGAGCAGCTTATCCACCAAAGTGGTTTTACCGTGGTCTACGTGGGCAATAATCGCGATGTTCCTGATCTTGTTAACGTCCATAAATCCTCAAATTCCTAGTTTTTCTTGAATTGAGGCGCAAAGATAGCCTTTTTTACTGCACTCTCCATGCCTGACTCACAACAGTTTAAATTTTAGATGGGGTAACCTGCTGCTTTACCGGTATAAATACGATGCAGAAGCAGTAATTTGATGTGAAATGAAACATTATTGGGACAATTACGATATGGCTTACTATTAATTATTGTTAACATTTTTTTCATTTCACGAATGACCAAACGCGTTAAATTCGATTTCGAAATTTGTTTCACCAATGGCGGTGGAATAAAAGGCGAGGATTTCCGGCTTGATATTGCCGGTGACGACATCGCTGACCGGGAACTGGCCGACTACTTGGTGCAAGACATGCGCCTGCTGATGGTGGGCGAGACCAAGATTCTGAACAAGGAAATTATTTCAGAACCTCACAAGCGAAAACCTTTTAACGCAGATAAAGCCAAGAGTTTATTCGTAGACCTGAGTCATACCATTGAACACGGACTCGTTACTTATAAAGGACTCCCCGCTCCTATCGTATGCGATTACCTGAGCCGTGAAGACTCAAAGAAGTTTTATGATGAAGGAACACAATTCCAAATTGGAAAAATAGAAATGGTCACGAACACCGGAACATACATCGACTGTCCATTTCATCGCTTTGAGCACGGTAAAGATCTTTCGGAAGTAGCATTGGAAGCTTTCGCTGATCTGCCTGCCGTTGTAATACGGGTGCCCTACACGCAGACGCTGGCGGTTACAGTTGATCATGTGAAAAATTACGAGATACGAAATCGTGCCGTGCTGATCCATACCGGGTGGGGCGATGCACACTGGAATACCGAACAGTATTATGAGAACCATCCGTTCGTTACGAAAGAAGCTGCTGAGTACCTGCGCGACTGTGATGTAAAACTGGTAGGTATAGATTCACACAACATTGATGACACCCGTGGCAAAAGCCGACCGGTACACACTACGTTGCTAGGAGCCGAGATACTGATCGTAGAACATCTGTGCAACTTATCGCTTTTACCAGACGATAATTTTACATTCAGTGCTGTGCCTCCTAAGTTTAAAGGCGTAGGTACATTTCCGGTACGTGCCATGGCAAAATTAAACGCTATAAACCAGTAACCATTTTCTAAACTATATATACATGAAGAAACTATTTTTTATTATCGGTATTCTGTTTTTACAAGCTGCGGCTATAGCGCAGCCGTTCGAAGGTAAGATCATCTATGAGAACAAGTATAAAAGCAAACTTCCAAATGTAACCGATGAGCAGCTCACAGCAATGATGGGAAGCAAACAGGATTACTTTGTAAAAGCAGGAAACTACAAAATAGCCACCAACGGCAGTTATTTCCAATGGCAGATATATGTTAACAAAGACAACAAGCTCTATAACAAAATGACGAGCTCTGAGTCTTTATACTGGATTGATGCTGCTGCTAACCCGGATGCTGTCATCAAAGCGGAGATCAAAAAAGGTGTTATCGACATACTGGGTTATACTTGTGATGAAATAACGCTGACGTGTAAATCCGGTGTACAGAAATATTACTATAGCCCGAAATTGAAAGCAGACGCGAAGTTATTTACGAACTTCAAATACCAGAACTTCTACGAGTATATTTCCCGTACGCAGGCATTGCCGTTAAAGATGATCATTGAGACACCTCAATTTTCTCTCGAAAGTGTAGCAACGGAAGTAAAGCCCACAACACTGGATGCTAAGTTGTTTGCTATACCCGCCGATGCTAAACTCGAGAAGAGTCCTTTCTAAAAAAACATAGCACAATCTATATATACTATAAAGCAGGAGTAACATCCTGCTTTTATTTTTTCGTACTGCTCCGGATATTGTTATCGGTTAGCAGTTCAGGAACAAACATAGTCTCCACCACCTCTCCTACCGGTTCTGCATTTTGATATTGCAATCCGAGGAAAGCTCCGATTGTTTTGGCAACCTGCTTCTGAAAGTATTGCCCTTCGTTTTTCATTTCACCCAGCGCTGGTGTGTCAGGTCCAATCACGGCAAACCACATCTGACTCGAGCCGGGAATTAATCTTCCATGACCTTTCTATCCTTTTTTGCCGGCATGCCCCCGGCCATGATCGGTTGTGATGAGCAGAGTCGTTTTATTTTTATAAAGTTAGTAAGACATAAAACAATTAAACACCTTAACAAAAAAATCAAAAGTATTGTGTGGTGA
>CAMLLI010000917.1 GCA_946480685.1 uncultured Flammeovirgaceae bacterium
GACCTGAAGCATAGGGCTCATCAAAATCTTCGCTTACGCGGAACATAACACCGCTGTTGCCCTGTGCAGATATCTTCCAATCGAAAGTGAGTTCAAAATTTTCGTATTGCTTGTTAGACGTGAGATCGGAGCGATGGTTCGTTGCATTTTCAACGAATGGTTTACAGTGAATGGTACCTTCGCTAACTTCCCAACTGTTGTTCTCTTTGTTCTTGAAGAAGTGCCATCCTTCCGTTGTTCTGCCGTCAAACAAAGACACCCAGCCTTCTGCGTGTTGCGCTTTTGACAGATGATTTTCACCACCGGTTTCTGATACGGAATCAGCAGCAGTACTGGTAGGACCATCGGGTTGTTCGTCTTGTTTTTTAGATTGACACGCCACGAGAACAGCAAGGGCAAAGACAATAGATAAACGTGATTTCATGGTTGCGTTTTTTAATTAACCGGAAGTTAACGAAACGCAGGGAAATGATGGTCGCTATTTTTTATCAGCGGAGTATAGATGGTAAAGACAGTTCTTTATTCCAATGCGCGGAAGATCCAGACTCTGGTGAATAGTCCGGCTCCAACCAATCGCTCATCATCACCATCAACAACTTTTGTTAACGAGAAGATTTTGAAATCGCTGACAGCAACGCTTTTGTCGCTGAGCTTTACACGGTTCTTTTCCGCCTTTTCTTTCACCTTCAGTGTATGCTTTTCAAGACTCGGATTTGTGAGGTATGCTATAATCAAAAAGATAGCGATGAGAAGAAGTCTGGTAATAAGTTTAAAAATCTTGAAGAGTATATATAGCACAACAATAACCGCAGCAATAACAAGTATGGTAATGATGGTGTTCGTCATAAGCAGACAAAGAAATGATATCGATATGAAATAAAAAAGTCCTGAAGTATATGGCTATAGCAACAGGACTTTCATGTTAAAGTTATACTGACTTAAAAGATCTTACCCGGATTAAGTATACCGTTCGGATCAAAAGCTTTTTTTATACCTCGCATCACCACCAGGTTTGCTTCGCGCATAGCGATTGGCATGTACGGCTTTTTGGCAATGCCTATACCGTGCTCACCTGACAATGTACCGCCCAGGCTCACCGTTAGTTTAAAGATTTCTCCTATACCATCTACAACTTTGGTATTCCAGTCTTCATCGTTGATCTGTTCTTTCATTACGTTTACGTGGAGATTGCCATCGCCCAGGTGTCCGTAACAAACGGAGTTGAATCCGAATTTTTTTCCGATCTCTTTTATACCAACAATCAGCTTCGGCAGGTTTGCGCGTGGCACCACTACATCTTCCGATTTGGTAAGAGAATAGGCATTAACAGCAGGAGATATATTCTTACGAATCTTCCACAGCTCTTCTTTCTGTGCGGCCGTATCAGCAAACAGTATTTCACCTACCTGGAATTGTTCGACTACCGTCATCACGCGCTCGGCATCACGCATCAGTACTTCATCATCGTTACCATCCAACTCGCAGAGCAGGTATGCATCCATGTTCTCCGGGAATTGTGTTGTTACCTTAGCTGCATATATCTTCTCGCAATAATCAATTGTCTTCATCGCAGCTTCACGTTCAAAGAACTCCATTCCGGAAGGTTGAACGCCTGCTCGGAATATCTCTGCTATAGCTTTACAGGCTTCTTCGTTCGTTACAAACGGCATGAGCAGTGTTACTGATTTTTGAGGAAAGCCGCGCAGCTTAAAAACAATTTTAGTAATGATACCCAGCGTACCTTCACTGCCACACATTAACTGTGTGAGGTTATAGCCGGTTGAGTTTTTTAAAACATTCGCGCCTGTCCAAATGATATCACCGGTTGGCAGCACCACTTCGAGATTCAAAACATAGTCGCGGGTTACACCATACTTCACAGCTTTTGGTCCGCCACTGTTTTCAGATACATTTCCTCCGATGAAACAGGTTCCGCGACTTGCCGGGTCTGGCGGATAGAAGAGACCTTTTTCTTTAACGGCATTCTGAAATATTTCCGTGATCACGCCCGGCTCTACAGTAGCCTGGAGGTTGAGCTCATCGATCTCAAGAATCTTGTTGAAGCGCTCCATGGAGATTACAACGCCTTTGTTGATTGGCAGAGCACCACCACTCAGGCCCGTTCCACCACCGCGAGGCGTTACCGGAATCAAGTGCTTGTTGCAGAGTTTCAGTATCTGACTGATCTCTTCAGGGGTACCCGGTTTAAGTACTACGTCCGGAAGAAATGAATAGTCCTCAGTCTCATCGTGTGAGTAATTGTAGCGTTTTTCGGGGTCAATAATTACATTTTGTTCGCCAACAATGGCCTCAAATTCGCTAATGATGCCGGTGGATACTTCTGCAAATGCCATGAATCAGTATATTTGTTTTACTTTTTAAGCTAGGTTATGAAGCCATTTTTTCAACTCAAAATTAATCAAAAGCTTCTTCTTACAATCGCTGGAGTAGCAACACTTTTTTTCTCTTGTGCTTCTCACAAACAAGTGAATGTTAGGGATAAGCAGGTGGACAAAGTGATCAACACGGCCCGTACATTTATAGGCACTCCCTATAAATACGGAGGTACAACGCGAGCAGGTATGGATTGCTCCGGTTTACTTATCAATTCTTTTCGCGCGATCGATGTGTCGCTCCCGCGCAGCTCGGAAGATCAGAGTAAGATTGGTAAGGA
>CAMLLI010000918.1 GCA_946480685.1 uncultured Flammeovirgaceae bacterium
CTTTTCGGTCACGAGGCCGAAGTAAATCTAATCAAACCACTTACGCAATGAACATGATGCAGAATACCACTTTGAAATACAACCTGCATCAAAGTGACTCGTGCACAGGCAGTTCATTACACCGGTGTACCATTTTTAAAATGCGCCATAGTGCGGAATTACCATACGCGGAATTTTCGTGCATCAATATTGAAAAAGTAACCACCGAAATTGAAACTTAACTTTTAATTTACAGCCGTGTTTTCATTAAAAGACTGAACAAAAAACAGTATCTTGAATTAAATCTGCCTATGCTGCGCAAGCTTTATTTACTGGGCCCGAAGATCGCTTATTCCTTCCCGGTTCAGTTATTGTTCAACAACATCAAGCGTAACCATGTGTTAATGCTGTGCTGGGTAGTTCTTTTTGCCATGGTTACCGGCAGCTTTGGTAAATATCTCGGTATACCGTATCTCTTTCTCGACCCGGAATATCTCAACGCAGTAAATTTCAGAAGCTTTTTTATCATGGGACTTGTCACGGCAGGTTTCATTACGGCTTTCCATATTACGTGCTATATAACCGATGGACATCGCTTTACTTTTGTCGGAACGCTATCGAGACCTTTCTCACGATTTGCGCTCAACAACAGTATTATACCGGTGGCGTTCATGATCACCTATATTTATGAGATCGTAGAGTTTCAGATCCACAACGAATATAGCTCACCCGGAATTCTCGCGTGGAATCTTACCGGGCTGTTAACAGGCTATATAGTGATGACACTGATCTTCTTTATATACTTCTGGTTTACCAACAAAGACATTTTCAAATATGTAGTGTGCCGCATTGACGAAAAGATCAAACAGAACGTACAAGTAACGCGTGCCAGCGTTATGAAGAAACTGGATATAGCGCGCAAGAAACAGGTGCATGTTGAAAATTACCTGGATTATGATCTGAAGGTAAAGGAAGTGGAGCATCATACGTTTTACGACAAGGCTACTATTCTGCAGGTGTTCGACCAAAACCATTTTAACCTGGTGGTGATTGAGCTGATGATCTTCATTATCATTATCGTACTCGGCATCTTTAAAGATTACCCGATGTTCCAGCTTCCCGCAGCTTCCAGCTTTATTATATTCCTTACTGTTTTTGTGATGATGGCTGGAGCATTTTCATACTGGTTCGGCAACTGGTCTGCAACGGTAGCCATCCTGCTTTTTCTCATCTTCAACTATTTGGTAGGCGAAGAGTTTTTTACCAAGAAATACGAAGCGTTCGGATTGGACTATCAGCGACATGCTGCCGAATACTCCATCCGGTCGTTGCAACAACTCAATGACAGCACGCATATTCAACGCGACCGCCAGGCTACATTTGTTATGCTGGAGAACTGGCGTAAAAAATTTCCGGCTGAACGTAAACCGAAAATGGTTTTCGTCTGCGCCAGTGGTGGTGGTAAACGTGCCGCGTTGTGGACACTCACTGCGATGCAGGCGTCTGATAGTTTAACGAATGGTAAATTATTGGAGAATACTATTCTTATTACCGGTGCTTCGGGCGGATTGATCGGTGCAAGTTATTACCGTGAGTTGAAGTTGCAGCAGAAGCTGGGACGTAACGTTCGGCCGAATGCCATGATGCACAGGCGCAAAATCGCTACCGACAACCTGAACCCGCTTATATTTAGTCTCATGGCCAACGACCTCTTCGTGGGCTTTACTAAATTTGAATACAGCGGTAATTTCTATTACCGCGATCGCGGCTATACCTTTGAAGAGCAGCTCAACCAGATCACCGAAGAGTTTCTGAATAAACCTATTGCAGCATACGACAGTGCCGAACGGAATGCTGTAATACCAATGATGATTCTGACGCCCACCATTGTAAACGATGGACGCAAGCTATATATAGCATCACGCCCGGTTTCGTTTATGAACTATGATATTCTCAACTTTCCACAGCATGCTTTTCCAAAAATAAGTGGCATTGATTTCCAAACTTTGTTTGAAGATCACAATGGCGCGAACCTTCGTTTCCTCTCAGCATTGCGCATGAGTGCTACGTTCCCCTATATTACACCCAACACTACACTGCCTACCGAGCCTGCTATAAAAATTATGGATGCCGGTATATCTGATAACTTTGGTGTATCGGATGCCGTGCGCTTTTTATATGCTTTTAAAGATTGGATAGGCGAGAATACGTCCGGAGTAATTTTCGTTTCCATTCGCGATTCTCCTAAACTCGACAACGTAAAACAAAAAACCGGGCAGACCATTGTCGATGACTTTACGCAGCCGATCAGCAGTGTCTATAATAACTTTGAAAATTTTCAGGATATAAATAGCGATATGCTGATTGGACATGCCAGGTCGTGGTTCAAAGGTTCTATCGATCGTATCGATCTTCAATACGAAACGGAAAACTATGTGCCGATCCTGCAAAAGATGGACAGCATCCGTCAGCATAATTCACGCGCATCCCTGAGCTGGCGCCTCACCACCCGCGAGAAATATAGCATCGAGTACACGATCAACTCCACCGAGAACCAGGCACAGCTGATGCGACTCGCTACGTTGCTGGGAGATTCGTTGGTGAGTCGTTAGTCGTTATCCGTTAACTGGTAAGCGTTAATGGTTTAGAAACTGTAATATACTTCTAAAGGTGATTGCATGCGGTGCGTGTATA
>CAMLLI010000919.1 GCA_946480685.1 uncultured Flammeovirgaceae bacterium
TAAGGTATATTTTATCAGCTGCAGACGCAAGGTAGTAGGCGCTTTCTGACATCACTTCATCATAGGCCACAACCCATTTACCGCTTTTGCGGAAATCGAGTAATGACTGACGGATCTCTTCGATCGATGAGAAACCTGCCATCGGATAACTTACTTCAAGGTAAATACCTTTGATGCTTGCATCATCTTTTGCATGCTTGATAGCATCCTTCAGTTGGAGCAAACCAATTTTGGGTACTTCGCTGGAGAACGGTAATCCTGCCAACGGATTTTCAACCTGAAGTTCGGTGATCTGAGCATCGAGTTTTAAATGTAGCACGGAGTTCTCTGCCACTACTACTTCTTCCTCTGCGGCTAATCCTCCGATAATGCCAATAAGAAAAATGAATGCGACAATAGAAAACACAATGAGTGCCAAGAACGCAGCTAAAAAGCTTTTCCAGAAATTCATACGTATAAGACTTTAAAGGTTCGAAATTAAGCAATACGCC
The DNA here is from genome assembly GCA_946480685.1 of uncultured Flammeovirgaceae bacterium. The sequence goes on from CAMLLI010000919.1 coordinate 492, forward strand.
CCCGAATAAAAAAAGTATGTTTGCATGACATGAACAACGGCATTTTTCTTTTGTTAGGAACGAATTTAGGCGATCGGAGTCAGCATTTAGCTGCAGCCCGCGCACAGATCGAGGCAAAAGCAGGAAAAATTATGAAAGCATCGGCTGTATACGTAACGGCCGCGTGGGGCAAAACGGATCAACCGGATTTTTATAACCAGGTGATCGAGATTGAATCTATACTCTCTCCGAATGAATTACTCAGCACAACGCTTAGCATTGAAGAAGCGATGGGACGCGTGCGGACAGAAGCCTGGGGCGCACGTACGCTGGATATTGATATACTCCTTTACGGTAATGTTATTGTTGAACGTGAACAACTTACTATACCACACCCCCGCATGAACAACCGGAGGTTTACATTAGTACCACTTGCAGAAATAGCCCCCGAAGTAATCCACCCCGTTGAACAAAAATCTATTCGTGAACTACTCGCCCGCTGCACCGACACCCTCGAAGTGTCTGCGTTGGCACGCGCATGACGTTGATATGTGTGTACGTTGGTACGTGCTTACGCAAACACATACACACGTACACACCTAAACACACTAAAGGCTTGATACTTCAGCCTCCGGAGCGATCTTTTTCACGAGGCCCTGAAGTACTTTTCCGGGACCACATTCGATGAACGTTTTGCCGCCATCTTTTACCATGTTCTGAACGGATTGTGTCCAGCGTACGGGTGCTGTTAATTGTGCGATCAGATTCTTTTTGATGGTTGCTATATCTGTCGATGGAAGAGCATTTACATTCTGATATACCGCGCATATAGGCTGTGCGAATGTAGTGCTCTCGATAGCAGCTGCCAATTCAGTACGAGCAGGCTCCATCAACGGTGAGTGGAACGCCCCTCCTACCTGCAGCGGCAATGCACGCTTGGCTCCTGCTGCCTTCATCTTTTCGCAGGCTATCTCGATGCCTTTCATGGTACCGGAGATAACGAGTTGTCCCGGACAGTTATAGTTAGCGGCAACTACAACGTCATCGATAGACGCACATATATCTTCTACTACTTTATCATCCAGGCCGAGAATAGCAGCCATGGTAGACGGATTAATTTCGCAGGCATGCTGCATCGCTGTAGCTCGTTTGGACACAAGTCTCAAACCATCTTCGAACGACAATGTTTTATTGGCAACCAGCGCAGAGAATTCACCGAGCGAATGTCCTGCAACCATGTCGGGTTGAAATGTATCATTCGCCAACGCTACGGCTACTGAATGCAGAAATATAGCAGGCTGTGTTACTTTGGTTTGTTTCTGTTCATCCGCAGTTCCTTCGAACATAATCTTCGTCAGCTTGAAGCCTAGAATATCATCGGCCTGATCAAACAGAGTCTTTGCCTTTGCGCTTGATTCATACAAGTCTTTACCCATTCCGGTGAACTGTGCACCTTGTCCTGGAAATACATATGCCTTCATAAAAATTATCGGATCGGGATAACTAATCCGCGCCCAAAAATAACAAAAAGCTGATATGTGAGAAGACTGCGGCCTTAATCGACAAATCGGGCCTTTAATTCCGGAGTGGGAATCATGCAGTGGTCCTGCTTGCCGAAAAACCTGTAGCGATTCGTAGCGATGAAGTTATACAGGCCGTCCCGGATAAATTTCGGAACGAAACGAAAGATATATAACCAACGCCAAAAGCCTGAGAGATGCCGAGCGATTCGCAGGGCGGCATCGCTTTTCTGATATGCTACACCATCCTCGAATACAATGACACTATAAAGCTGATTGGCGGGAAGATTTACCTGGCGAAGCAAACGCTGTGCGTAATCTGACTGCAGGGATGCAAAGCGAAATATAGCGGCACGGTCGCGTTTGATTACAAACTGAACCGTGCCGTTACAAAGATTGCAGACGCCATCAAATAAAACCGTTATATGGTTACTGTTGTCCATCCACGAGGTGAACCCATCCTTTGTAGGTCTTCACACTATTGTTCGGATCGAGGGTAAAGAACGTTACTTCTGCTACATAGTAGTATACTGCCGGTGCGAGCATTATCCCGTTGGATCCTCTGCCATTCCAATCTATATATATATTGTTATTCTCATCGCTAATGTCACCAACATAATTATATACTTCTTGTCCCCAGCGGTTGAACACTTTAAATTTAACTGATTTAACAAATCTGGC
>CAMLLI010000920.1 GCA_946480685.1 uncultured Flammeovirgaceae bacterium
GAGTGAACGCAGACGCAGGAACGAACCATCTTCGAGCCAACGACTTCCTCCGTCACGATAGTTGTTTACGTTGACACCGTCAGGACGCGGAACATCGGTAACATCGCCCGGTTGCTGCCAGCGATTTACATTGTGCTTGAAGATGACACGCGCAGCATCGCGGGCACCACCGCCTTCTCCGAAGAAACGATTGTGATTATATACTTCATTTCCGTACTGGAATGAAAAGAACACCGAGAGATCGAAACCTTTATAGGTAACATTGTTGGTTATACCTCCGAAGAAGTCGGGCCAGATGCTGCCGTAGATCTGACGGTCCTCGGTTGTGATCTTGTTGTCTTTTACAACTTCATCGTAGATAACATTTCCGGTCTGCGGATCAACACCGCGCTCTTTATATACCCAGAATGAATATAGCGGGTGTCCTTCCTGTTGCAGAATGAGATCACGACTACCATACTTGAGCGGATTCTCAAGTTTTTCAATGTTGTTTACGTTGCGTGATATATTAATGCCGGTTGACCAGGTAAAATCTTTTCGTACTATATTTTGGGTAGTGAGTGCAAATTCAAAACCGTTGTTGCTGATCTCGGCACCATTCTTCCAATAGCTTGCAAAACCTGTCTTAGAAGGTAATGCAACCTGCAAGAGTCCGTTCGTAGTATATTTCCGGTATAGATTGAATTCAAATGAAATGCGATCACCCAGTAAACCTACATCCACACCAACGTTGAACTGCCGCGTTGTCTCCCACTTCAGATCGGGATTCGCCAACTGCTGCGGTGCTATACCGGGACTGCTTTGATACGGTGCACTGCCCGACCACAATCCCTGAGCAGCAAAGTTTCCGATACCATTCTGATTCCCGATAATACCGAAGCTTGTACGAAACTTCAGATCGCTGATCACATCAACATCCTGCAGAAAATTTTCCTGCTTCACACGCCACGCTGCACCAACCGATGGAAAGTATCCCCATTTGTTATCAGCACCAAAGCGCGATGAACCATCGGCACGTATACTCACATCGATCAGGTAACGATCATCGAAACCATAATTTACTTTCGCAAAGAACGAAGCGAGATTACTCTTTGTCCAGCTTTCGGTGCTGGTAGAGCTTGCTGCCGCAGATATAGTCTTGAGATCATTGCTCGCGAAACCTCTTCCTTCGGCATACGTCCTGGTGAGCACATCGCTTTGCAACGTATTGCCTACCAGCACACCGAATGCATGCTTGCCGATTTCTTTTTTATAGGACAGCGTCTGTTCATTTAGCAGCGATGAGAACTGGCTCACACTTGATGTTGCATAACCACCCTGTGCCCCCAGCAATGTATAGGTATTCCAGTATTCACTTTCATCATAGTTATTATAGTCTATACCAAAGCTGGTACGAAATGTTAATCCGGGAAGTAACTCAGCCTGAGCATACAGATTACCGATATAGCGAAGACTGATCGAGCCTACATCGTAGTTGTCCATCAATAAGGTTACGTTATCAAAACCGGCACGTCCTACGAGTACACCTTGCTCGTTGTAAGGAGATAAATACGTTGGTGTATGAAGGGCCGCCTGGAGTATACCGCCCTGGGGACCGTCTCCGGCACGGCCTTGATTACGATCTGAATGTGTCAGTATATTACTCACACCAACCTGTACACGGTCGTTTATTTTCTGATCCAGATTTACCTTGAATGTTGTGCGGGCAAACTCGATCGGTTTTAAAATAGATTCCTGTTTGTTATAGCCTGCACCTATATAATACTTGGTATTGACGGTGCCTCCTGTAAGCGACACATCGTAATTTTGAAGAGTAGCGGTACGAAACACTTCGCTGAGACGATCGTATGTCTGTTGTTCTTCCGGAAGACCACGTCCTCCTTCTGATACAGGACGAAACGGTCTGTTCGCGAAGGTACGATTCAGAGAAGGATCATCTTGTCCTGTATTGACCCACCATTCGTTTACAAGCTCTGCGTGTTCCGGTCCCGTTGTAAGTTCCCACAGCTTCTGCGCCTTTGCCCAGCCATACGATGCATTGAAATTTATAGTAGGCTTCTGTTCATACTGACCACGCTTTGTTGTAATGATGATAACACCATTCGCACCGCGTGATCCATAGAGTGCCGTAGCCTCTGCATCTTTCAGTACTTCTATACTCTCGATGTCAGCAGGATTGATATCCGCGATAGGTGATGTAGATTTCCCCCCGGTGCTGATGGTTTGCAAGCTGTTGCTGTTGATGAAGACACCGTCTACTACATATAGCGGATCGTTATCTGCGTTGATCGAGGTTGCTCCGCGAACGCGAACATTTACAGTCTCACCCGGCACACCCGTGTTACTCGAGATCTGCACACCGGAAACTTTACCTTGCAATTGCGCATCGAAGCTTCCTGCCGGGATCGATTTGATCTCACCTGGATTTACCTTGGCGATGGAGCCGATCAGATCTTTACGTTCCTGTGTTCCATATCCTACAATCACAACTTCATCCAGTATGCCATCGGTCTTCAGAAATACTTCGAGAGGCTCACCCAGCAGTTCGTAGATCTCTACTTCCTGTTGTTTATAGCCTACCAGGTTTACCTGAATGGAGAAAGGAAAATTACGCACAGACGGCAATGCAAACTCTCCGTTTGCATCGGTGACAGAAACATTGGATGTTC
>CAMLLI010000921.1 GCA_946480685.1 uncultured Flammeovirgaceae bacterium
TGACCGATGCCGATGTGGACGGTAGTCACATTCGTACGCTGATCCTTACATTCTTCTTCCGTTATATGCGCGATCTCATCGAGAACGGATATGTATATATAGCGCTGCCTCCTTTATACCTTGTGAAGAAAGGCAGAGAAGAGCGTTACTGCTGGACAGAAGAAGAACGCGCAGCGATTGTAGCCGAGCTTGGCGCCGGTAAAGAAGATTCTGTAAACGTACAACGTTACAAGGGTCTTGGTGAAATGAACCCTGAACAGTTGTGGACGACTACGATGGATCCGTCCAAGCGCTCACTGAAACAGGTAAGTATAGAATCGGCAGCAGAAGCCGATCACTTGTTCTCAATGTTGATGGGAGATGAAGTAGCGCCACGCAGGGATTTCATTGAGAAGAATGCAAAGTATGCACGTATTGACATTTAGTCTGTACATAAAACCATTTATACTTATCCGCTAAATATTAACCGAATGATAGCAGGGAAATAGTTAGCGGATAACGTTAACTTTTTTACCTTGCTGACATGGATGAGTTACATATTTCTTCGGATAGGATTGCGCACCAGATTAATGAGAGTGATTACATCAGCCGTGACCTCAGCTGGCTGAAGTTTAACTATAGAGTATTAGAGCAGGCCAAGCATATTGATCGCAGTATATTTGATCGCCTGAAATTCCTTTCCATCACAGCTTCCAACCTGGATGAGTTCTGTACCATCCGGTTGGGAAGTTTGTATAATTACCTCGACTATAACAAAGAACGTTTTGACTATAATGGTTTGCGCGAAGAACCTTTCCGTAAACTATTGCTCGCCGAGACCAAGAAGTTTTTCAACGATCAGAACGAATACTATATAAATAGTCTGAAGCCGCTCTTCCATCAGAATGGTTTTGCTATATCTGCATACAACGAGCTTTCTCCCGAGGATACGCAAAAGGTAAATGATTATTTCAATCACATCATTTTCCCGATGCTGACACCCATGGTGTTTGATAATTACCATACGTTCCCGGTGTTGATGAACAACAGGTTGTTGTTCGGTGTGGTAACGAAGAATACGAACGATGCACAGAACCAGCAACGCGTTTCCTTTATACAGGTACCGCAGAACCTTCCGCGATTCTATGAGTTGCCTTCGGAGGATATCATTCAGTTTGTTCCGATAGAAGAAATTATACGAAACAATATTCATCATCTCTTCCGTAATGTAGAGATTGCCAGTACAAATCTTTTCCGCATAAACCGTAATGGCGATTTTACGCTTGAAGAAAGTGAAGATATCGAGTCGAACTTCCTGGAAGATCTGAAGCGTAAATTGAAGACGCGCAGAACCGGGCGTGTAGTACGATTAGATGTAGAAGAGAATCCCGATCCGTGGATGATGCGCCTGCTGAAAATTCAGTGGGACCTCGATGATCATAACATCTTTGCAGTTCCGAAGGAAAGCATGTTGGAGTTCAATGGTCTCATGCAGATCATCGGGCACAAGGAGTTCAAGAGTAAACGCTCGCAGCCACCGGCACCGATCAAACCTTTGAATTTTCCGGAGCAAGGCAGTCGCGATCTGTTCGAAGTATTGAAAGAACGCGATATACTTTTGCATCATCCTTATAACTCCATGGAACCTGTACTGGAACTTTTGGAGAAGGCAGCGGATGATCCTTACGTTCTGTCTATCAAGATTACTATATACCGTGTAGCAAAAGAATCGCGTGTAACCGCGGCATTATTGCGCGCTGCTGAAAATGGAAAGCACGTTGCAGTATTGTTCGAGGTAAAGGCGCGTTTCGATGAAGAGAACAACCTGCGTGAAGCACAACGACTACAGAAGGCCGGCTGTTTCGTGATCTATGGTGTGAGCAGTTTGAAGACGCACACGAAGTTGTTGCTGATTGTACGGAAGGAAGAAGACGATAAAGTATACCGCTACGTTCACCTCTCGAGTGGTAATTACAATGAGTCGACCTCGCGTTTATACGTAGATATAGGCCTCCTTACAACGAAGGAGGTATACGCCAATGATGTGTCGGAATTCTTTAACGTAATAACCGGTCACTCGCAGCCTTCAACATATCGTAACCTGATCACGTCCCCGCGCGATATGCGGATTCAGCTGTGTAACCTGGTGAAACGTGAAGCCGAGAATGCGCGTAATGGTATTCCGTCAGGTATTGTAATAAAATTGAATTCCTTCCAGGATAAAGAACTTATAGACGAGCTATACCTGGCATCACAAGCCGGTGTGCCGATCAAGCTTATCGTTCGCGGAATGTGTTGCCTTCGTCCGGGCCGAAGAGGTCTGAGTGAAAGTATAGAAGTTATATCCATCGTCGGTGAATACCTGGAGCACTCCCGTATATACTATTTCCATAATGCCGGAAATCCGAAAGTATATATAGGCAGTGCAGACGCCATGGTACGCAGCTTTGACAGAAGGATTGAGTCGCTCTTCCAGCTTGACGATGACTTCCTGAAACGACAGGCCATCAACAACCTTCGCTACAATCTGAAAGACAACGTTAACTCCTATATTATGAAGGAGGACGGAACATACGCGATCAAGGAACTGAACGGAGAACCACCGTTTAACATCCACAAAGAGTTCTATCACGTAACCCGCGATATCGTTATGGAAGCAAAGCTCTTTTGATGAATTGGAAAATTGTA
>CAMLLI010000922.1 GCA_946480685.1 uncultured Flammeovirgaceae bacterium
TATGCAGCGGCTCCCGGCAAAATTACCAGGCTATACGGATCGCGCAGTAACGACAAAGGTGAAGTATATTATGAAATGCAGAAATCATCAGGTTCGGCAACTATAGTTTTGCAAACCAATCCGAAGCGCGACAGTACACATCGTATCGAAATACTTTCTCCATTTGCTTCTGATTTTGCCGCTATAGCTATACCTCCTCTCCGCCTGTCATCAAATCACGCACAAGCCTTGCTGGACCGCAGTGTTGCTCTTCAGGTGCAGGATGTATACTATCGCGATCAGTTTGAAAAACTTGCGAGTCGTGAAGCTGACAGCTCTGCTTTTTACGGACCTCCGGACGAGAAATATATACTGGATGCCTTCACACGCTTTCCGGTAATGGAAGAAGTAATGCGCGAGTATGTACCCGGTGTGATGGTGCGCATACGAAAAGATGGTTTTCATTTTATGGTAATCGATCACGTACACAAAGATGTATTCAACGACATGCCCCTTATTATGCTGGATGGTGTGCCTATCTTTGATGAAGACGAGATCATGGCGTTCAGTCCATTAAAAGTTCGTAAGCTTGAAGTAATAACCAGGCGTTATTACCTCGGGCCGTTAAGTTTCCCCGGCATTGTAAGCTATACTACCTATCAGGGAGACCTCGGAGGCTTTCAATTGAATCCGAAAAGTGTGAAGATGAATTACGAAGGACTTCAGTTACAACGGGAGTTCTACCTGCCGCGGTATGAAAGTCAACAGCAACGCCAAAGCCGTATGCCTGATCAGCGTACGCTTTTGTATTGGAATCCGTCAGCTGTCACAAATGCTGATGGTTCACTGCAACTGGAGTTCTATACATCCGATCAGTCTGGCAACTTCCGCATTGTGGTGGAAGGCATGACTGCCGATGGACTTACCGGAAGCAACGCGACAGGCTTTACGGTTAATCCGCATAACAATTAAATTATTTCACGAGATATGTTTTTGCTTAAGTGATTCATTCAGATGATCTTCGTATGATCATCGTATTGCCTTGAAAGAAAACATATCTCGCACACTACTACGAAACCGCATTGCCGTTAAGATTGCATTCTTTACGAATGGATTTATACTGGCCAACTGGGTATCGCGACTTCCGCGTATACAGGAATTATACTCTGCTGATAACGGTACGATTGGACTTGTTCTGTTGGGACTTTCCATTGGCGCTGTGAGCATCATGCCTTTTGCAGGCTGGGCGATTATAAAAAATGGCAGCCGGAAGATTACGCTTGTGGCGCTGATCATGTACTGTATCATTGTGCCGCTCATACCCTACATGGGATATATACCAGCACTCATTGGGCTCTATATGGTCATGGGTGTTTTTACAGGTGTGCTCGATGTAGCCATGAATGCGCAGGCTGTTATGATCGAGCAACAGTATAAAAAACCGATCATGACTTCCTTCCATGCTTTCTTTAGTATTGGTATGGCATTGGGTGCGTGGTGTGGAGCACTGTTTGCTGAACTGGATGTTGAGCTGGTTTTACACTTCAGTGCTATCGTGCTCTTTTCATTGATTGGTGTTGTATGGGCAAGTCGTAATCTTATCTATGATAAACCGGATCCTTCACTAAAGCACGAAGGACCACTGTTCCGCTTACCGAATCGCGCATTGGTAAACATTGGTATCATTACATTCTGTTGTATGCTGGGCGAAGGTGCTATGTCGGAATGGAGTGTGAACTTCATGGAGAATGTAGCATTGTCTAATGAGACAACAGCTCCAATAGCACTCTCTGCATTTGCTACTGCCATGACCATCGGTCGTTTACTCGGAGACCGACTGCGAACTTTCTTTGGCGACCCGAAAATGATTATGGCAGGAGGTGTACTCGCAACGGTAGGGTTATTGGCCGCATTGACAATTGCGACACCGGCAATAAGTATAGCGGGTTTCTTCCTGGTGGGTTTAGGGCTTTCTACTATTGTTCCGATTGCCTATAGTATATCCGGTCATACGAAAGATCTTCCTCCGGGAGTTGGTCTTGCCATGGTGACTACGGTGGGCTATAGCGGGTTTCTGATCGGACCTCCGGTAATCGGATTTATAGCAGACTGGCAAACCTTACGGATTGCGCTTGGCGTTGTGGCTGTATTATTTGTTATCATGACGCTGCTGGCATTCCGCTACAAACAAAATCAATAACACAATGGATATACAACACGAACAATCAACAAGTAAAGGTGCTTTTTATATTGAAGAAAACGGAGCCCGCCTCGCAGAAATGACCTATAGCAAAGCAGGCGATGCGTTGATCATTATCGATCACACTGAAGTATCGGATGCGTTGCGTGGTAAAGGAGCCGGGAAACAACTTGTTAGTGCCGCTGTTGATCATGCCCGGAAAAACAATCTGAAGATTTTGCCGTTATGCCCGTTCGCAAAGAGCGTGTTTGAAAAGGTAAAAGAATTTCAGGATGTATTGTCTTGATTTATAGCGAGGCAATTACCACTGTCTTCCTTCCGCACGTTGCCGGTATATATCGCCTTCTTTACCGGGTATAAGATCGCCCAGTCGCTTGTATATATCGGCAACCGTGCTGTCGTATTGCAGAGCTTCTTTGTATAGTGATATTGCACGACTATTGTCGTTCTTCACTTCGTACAGATAGCCCATCACGTAGCAGATCCAG
>CAMLLI010000923.1 GCA_946480685.1 uncultured Flammeovirgaceae bacterium
GTTTAAAATAAAATTTCAATGCTATATCATTCACGAAGGTATACGATCTTTTTTGTAATTGAATCTTTACCAACCGTAATCTGAACAATATATATACCAGGCTGCAAATTATATCGAGAAAGTTGTAGCGATGTTACGTTCCCAGCGGATTCATTTCGTTGTACGCTGGTCGAGTAAATTCCTCCCCCCTGCGAATCATACAGCTTCACCGTGATATTATCAGCGTTTACGGCCGACCAATCAATTTGAATAGAATTTACCGAAGGATTGGGAGAAACTGTAATGCCGCTTAATGGTTGCGTTTGCTCTGCCCCGAGAACAATAGCAGAATTAAATTTCAACTTTAGCACTACCGCTTTCGAGAACGCAGGCAGTACAAATGAATTCTGCGGTGGAAATATATCTTTATCCACAGATGTCACTTCTCCGGTTAGGACATTGTACAACGTAATGGTATAGTTACCCAAGGGAAGCCTGGAGAAATCGCAGGTTACGTTGGACAAGTTCGTACGGTTGCTAGCATCGTACACCAACGCATAGTAGTTCTGATCGCTTTTCAATCCAACCGTTACCAGTTTGGAAGAACTGTAGTTTGCATTAAACGTCCAGTCTGCAAGTGTTTCTTCCTTTGCAAAATCTACATCCTGCAAAAACTGCGCAGGGTATTGAAACAACTGCGCCCATTCGGCATTAACATAATTGTCCCATTTCCACATCAGGTGCGGCACTTGTGTCATGATGCCTGTCCAGATGGAAACGCGCTGCTGGTCGAAGGGAACATCTGCCAGTGTAACATCGGTTCCATACTCACCATTTATCACACCTGTTCGTGTTACTGTGCCTAGCAAACGTTTATCAATTGTTACCTGCTCGGTTAGTAAACTTGTATTATATAAATGATACTGCACATTATCGAGTCCGTTGAGTTTATCGAAATCGGCCAGATGACTTTCATCAGAGCTTGATGTTACAGGATGATCAAAGGCATCGAGCGACTTTATATACTGTCCCATTTCATCATGCCACGCTTTTACTCCGGGATACCATTGTATTGTTTGATTCGGGAAGGCTCCTGTAAAATTCACTTCATTGAATAATTCCCACGCAAAAAGATTTACCGAATATCCCCAACGAGCCACAATGTACCGCAGCAATTTCTTTGTTCTTGCCTTCGCTGCCTCATTATAAAAGTATTGTTCTGCTTTGGTAAGCGGACCACCATTGGCACTGTTATACGGATTATCAGACCAGTTGGAGTTTACAGTTTCAGAAAACATGCCGTGCTGAAATAGTGTAAGCTGAAGGTATATATTATTTTGCTCACACAGACTGATAATGGAGTCTTGCTCTGCAGCGGCCTCCTGGCTATATATACCTAAACCCTTATAGAATCCACTCCCATTCTTCCATTCCAACGCCTGACGGTTGAATGGTACTTGCCAGTATCGCACCAGGTTTGCACCGCTGTTGCCGAGGTTTGCAAAAATAGTGGTGTAGTCAGCGATCTCATCCCACGCTACATTTATACCCAGTGGATAATACGGCTCACCGGTGCTATGCCTGAAGTATTGCTTATTCTGAGCATCCATGCGAATATACCCTTTGTGCTGTGACGATGACACCTGCACCGGATATTGTGATGACGACACTGTCCCATCACTATCTGTCAGTTGAAGTCGTACTAGGTGTGTTCCGCTCTGCGAAGAACTGAAGCGCATCATCCAATATCCAGCGCTGCCTTCTTTCGTCCAGGTATCGGAAGCTACATTATAATATGCTTTTTCATAAAAGAAACAGGGAACTGTAATCGTAGCCTGATCCGGTAGCGTGATGAATGCATCTACCTTAACTTCATGCGGATCATACAGATTGCTATAGGTATCATTTACGAGAAATATACCTTCTACGCGTTCGTGTACCACGGCCGTAGCAGTGGTAAAGGTAAGGCGACCGAGTTTACCGGTTGCCGGAAACACATTTATATTTAATTTCTTTACAGCTTTTTTACCATCATTGTCGGTTGCTGTTACTGTGGCAGTATATATACCATCGGTTGTATAGATATGACTGATCTCTGATCCGGTTCCGGTAGAGCCATCGTTAAAATTCCACGCGTACAATACGATAGAACCCTCGAGATCAAATGAAGCCGAAGCATCAAAATATATACTTTCACCTGCAGTAATTTGCTCCTGGGAAATAGTAACATTGATAACAGGTTCCCCATTGGGAGAAGAGGCGTGTGTCAACCGGATGTCATCTATATATATGCTGGCAGCAGCTTCATTGTCTACAGAAGCATTGATCTCTATTTTATCGAAAGACTGGTTACTGATCGATGCTATATCCTGGAGACATTCCGTCCATGTGGCCGCTTCCGGCATAAAACCGTAGCTCGGTGCCCATGACTCCAGAATTACCGTGCTACCGTTGTATATCTTTACATATACTCTGCCTTTTGTACTGCTGCGTAATTTAAATTTGAGCTGGTTGTATAAACCTATATTTTGCACAGTTGCGAACGTAAAGCTAACCGACTTCCAATTACCTGTTGGTTTACTAAAAAGCGCTACACGTGCGCTGGTATTTCCGGATTGATCTGGATTGTCCACAACGGACGCACCATTGGAAAGCGTAGGTATCGTGGAGTCTGTCTCAAAATC
>CAMLLI010000924.1 GCA_946480685.1 uncultured Flammeovirgaceae bacterium
GGCATCCACTTCACCTGTCACGTCTACCGCACCCACTATATCTATATCCAGATCTTCGGCTTCAAATTGTTTGAAGTTTATTTTACCGGCTCCTTTTGCTTTGATCTTTTCGAGTACCGGCATCGTGATGTTGATCTTGATCTCGTCTACACTCAGAAAATCACGGCTCCAGTTTATACCACGGTCATCCTCGTAGTCGATCACCAATGTACTACCCTGACGGTCGATCTTATACTTTTCTTTTTCACTTTCCGGTCCGGTCAATTCAATGGCATATTGATCTCCGCGTGTAATGCGTACGTCAAATATTCCGCTTACTTCCACTTCGTCAAAGTCCGTTAATCCATACTGATCGCTGGTCTCTTCTTTTGTTTCCGGATCGCCATCGGCAACAGGGCAAGTGAGGCAGTCAAGGCCTTTCGGAGTCATGCGCCACGTTTCGCCATCGAGGTAATTTCCATCTACATATTGTGTAATGAAGCGACTCACATCTTCTGTCATTGTGAACGGGAAATCGTACGGTATATACAACGTCATGTCCAGGCGCTGTCCGCGGAAGATCGCATCCGGCTCGAAGACTATATTTGAATCGAACGTAAAGACAGAATCTTCAACCGTAACATTATAGCTTACCATGTGCGCATTCTCAATCGCTTTTTGTCGCGTGCTGCCTTGCGCCTGGAACTCCTGTACGAGTTTGAAATCTTTTCCATCATATCCCTTCAATGATAAATGTGTTTCGTCATAATCGTCAAGTCCTGTCTCATTCAATTTCAATACCGCCCGTTTTCCGGTAACGTGATAGGTGTTTTCAACTTTGTAACTACCTTCTTCTTTGAATGCAAATACTATTTTAGGTATACCAATGCTGAGCATCACAACGCTTACGAAGAACAGCACAAACAGTGTCCAGCCGGCAGCTGCGCCAAATACGATTCGTTTTGCGATCATGGATATACCAAGTAACAAAATCAGAATGCTTGGAATGAGACATGCTATAAATCCTGCCAGTGCAATCCATCCGGGGAAAGCGCGCGTCATGGCATCTACCGGTAAGCTGAAGTGATCACCTTCTACCATCCACGGTATAGAGAGTGCTGAGCCTGAGAAAAAGCCGAGCGCCAACCCTCCGGTAACCAGTACAGTAAATGCAAAGCCTATACCCGTGCACACGATAAGTATACCGATAATAATCCGGAATGCTTCTACAAGCGGGCCGATGATTTTAGCAAGGGCTGAGAGAATCATTCCGATAAGGCGAAAAGGGAAGAGCAGTATTTTGGTAGCTGCACTCTCTTCTTTTTCAGGATCAACATTCAGATTTTTTTTTATTGTCGATTCTATGTTCGACAGCGTAACCGGTTCGCCCTGCATTTGCATGCGGTCGGTAAGTGTTTTCGCTTCCGGCAATGCTATCCATAATACTATATATAGCAACAAACCTAAACCACCTACAATTGTAAAGATCACAAACAGCAAGCGGATCACTACGATATCTATACCGAAGTACGAAGCTACACCGGCAGAAACACCGCCTAATACTTTACGCTCCGGATCGCGAAACATTTTCTTTTCAACGACCGGTTCTTCCAATGTATAGGAACCGGGCACAACGATCCACATCACCAGGTATACTACAATGGTAACACCATAGGCAAAGGCGAGTACGGCAAACAATAATCTGATCCAAAGCGGATCAACATTAAAGTAATTACCGAGACCAGCACAAACACCACCCAGTATCTTTCGCTGCTGGTCGCGCATCAACTGGCGTGAAGGCGTAAAGGTTTTATAGGACTTACTATATGTGTTCTCGGAAGACGAAGCATCGCCTGTGCTGCTCGTGTTTTCGTATGTTGTATTTTCGGTTGACGGTCTGGTGCCATTGAATTCATGTTCTTCAACAGCTTTAAAGTCGCTTACACTACCCATGGTTGTAATAAGCGTATGCACATCGTCAGCCGTAATTACCTGCTTGCCTTCGTTGAGTTTTGACAAAAAGATTTCGGCAATGCGACTTTCGATGTCGGCCATGATCTCGCTGCTGTCTTCAAAAGAAGAGAAATATTTATTGATCGAATCCAGATACTTTCGCAGGTTATCATATCCATCCTCTTCAATATGGAAGATGATGCCGCTGATATTGATGCTGATATTCTTTTTCATATAGTCAATAGACGTGAGATGTTATACAATTATAAGTTGGATTTGGATGTGATCATTTGTGTGGAATGTACGAGTTCATCCCAAGTCTCGGTAAGTTTGCCCAAAAATTTACTTCCTCTGTCCGTGAGTTTGTAATATTTTCGAGGTGGCCCTGACTTTGACTCAATCCATTTGTATTCTAGAAGCCCCGCGTTCTTCAGGCGGGTAAGGAGTGGGTATAGGGTACCTTCCACAACTATGATCTTGGCTGCGGTAAGTTCATCCAGCATATCGGAAGCGTATACTTCGCCTCGCGAAATTATGTGGAGGATGCAGTACTCCAGAATTCCCTTTCTCATCTGTACTTGCGTGTTTTCAAGGTTCATACATCCCTGTTTTTTTGTTTCAATATAGATCTATATACGGATAAGTACTATGCATGGCCAAGTACTTTACCAGAAGCCTTAAAATAGGTTGTGTAAACAGGCTCTTTTAGACGCTTAAAAATTTGTAAATA
>CAMLLI010000925.1 GCA_946480685.1 uncultured Flammeovirgaceae bacterium
ACTGAACAGTAACTATACTTCTCCTTCAACCCACATATCTTCATTTAGTTTAAAAGGATACTATACCGGTACAGCATCTTTTAAATACGCACTGGTAATGGAGTGTTTGGCATGCAACAGATCAGCCGGTGTACCTTCAAAGACAACTCTCCCACCGCGATGACCTCCTTCCGGCCCCATATCGATAATCCAGTCTGCATTCTTCATAACGCTTACGTTGTGTTCAATTACCACTACGGTGTTGCCGGCATCTACCAGTCTGTTCATAATGGCAAGCAGATGTCCTATATCTGACATGTGTAACCCCGTAGTCGGTTCATCCAATACATATATACTTCCGCTTTTATGTAATTCACTTGCCAGTTTAATCCGCTGACACTCCCCTCCTGACAACGTGCTGAGCGGTTGTCCGAGTGTTAAATAATTCAAACCAACATCACTCAGCGTGCGCAACTTCTTTTGAATCTCCTTCTGCTTCAAGAAATCAATTGCTGCATCAACGGTTAAGTCGAGTACATCGGCAATTGATTTACCATCCAGTTTGTAATTCAATACTTCTTCTTTAAATCGTTTACCATCGCATACCTCGCAGGCTGTCTTGATACCATCCAGAAAGGCGAGATCGGTATATATCAATCCTGCGCCCTGGCAGTTTTGACACGCGCCTTCTGAATTAAAGCTAAACAGTGAAGCACTAACTTTATTTTCAGAAGCAAAAGCTTTACGCAGATCATCCATGATACCGGTATAGGTTGCAGGGTTTGATCGTGACGATGTACCGACAGCCGATTGATCGATCACGATCGCATCGGCATGCTGTTTTAGAAATACCTGATGAATGAGTGAGCTTTTGCCGGAACCTGCTACACCTGTCACAACGGTCATCACGCCTTTCGGAATGTCTACACTTACATCCTGAAGATTATTAACCTTCGCGCGTTTGATTGACAGTACTCCATTGGGTTTACGTACATGCTCTTTAACCGGAGTGGTTTGTTGCATGTGTTTTCCCGTAAGTGTATCTGATTTCAGAAGCGCGGTATATTTACCTTCAAACACAATTCTTCCGCCACCACTTCCTGCCCTCGGACCAACATCAACAATATGATCGGCTACTTTGATCACATCAGGATCGTGCTCTACTACAATCACTGTATTACCTTTATCGCGAAGCTTTCGCAGCAAGTCGTTGAGGCGATGTACATCGCGCGGATGCAACCCTACGCTGGGCTCGTCAAATATATACATGACATCCACCAGGCTGCTGCTCAAATGCTTTACCATCTTGATGCGTTGGGACTCGCCACCCGAGAGTGTATTCGTTTCGCGATCGAGACTCAGATAATCCAGTCCCATAGCAACCAGGTGTTGTAATCTTTCCTTCAGCGTTGCTATCATGGGAGCTCCTACTGCGTTGTTGATTTCCTCCAGAAAAGAAATCACAGCAGAAATTTCCATCGCCGAGATTTCTGCTATATTTTTTCCGTTGATCTTGCAACCTAAAGCAGCTTGACTTAAACGCGCTCCCTTACACAAAGGACAAAGCGTGAGTCCGATGTAAGGAGCAACTTTCTTCTGCGTTCGTTCGGAAAGCGTTTTGATGTCTCGTTTAATATAGGCCTTGGTAAATTTTTCAATGATGCCCATATAGGTAACATTGATCACACCATTGCCAAAGTTCATTTTCACTTTACGCGGCTTACTATGCAGAAGTATATCCATTTCTTCTGCCGTGAAGTCACGAAGTTTCTTATCCGGCTCAAAGAAACCCGAACTTGCATACATAGCATTTTCCCACGAAGCAAAACCGGGCACTTGTATCGCACCTTCGTTGAGTGACTTGTTCATGTCGAGGAATGAATCGGCAATGATGCCCATCTTTTTACCGAGGCCGTTACATTCGGGACACATGCCCTGCGGATCATTAAAGGAAAAAGCATTTGAATAGCCAACATGGGGTTGTCCTATTCGAGAATATAAAAGTCGTAACACCGGTGCTATATCCGTGATGGTTCCTACGGTAGAGTGTGAACCACCGCCTAATCTTTTCTGATCCACTACAATCGCCATACTTAGATTCTCGATTGCGTCTGCCTGTGGCGGGGCATATCGCGGCAGAAAATTTCGCACAAACATGCTGAAGTTTTCATAGAGCTGGCGTTGTGCTTCCGTTGCAATTGTATCAAAGACAATGGAAGATTTTCCTGATCCCGACACACCGGTAAATATAGTGATCTGTCGTTTCGGGATCTTCAGCGAAATGTCTTTCAGATTGTTCTCGCGTCCACCGCGAATCTCGATATATTCCTGGTGCATAGCTGTACTGGGGTTTGTGTAACTGAGCAACGTACAATTTTAAAGCGTGATGCTGAACTTCACAACCGTTTGGGTAAATATCGAACGTTATTCGTTAGCCGTTAATCGTTATAAGTTATTCGCTATCCTTGTTACCATTGCTGGATATACGTACAAACAACAAGTATACATATATACCGGTGGTATACTATAGAAACGTGCAGGCACTTGCTGCGGAACTCTTCTGTAGTTAACAGGGTGTCATTGAACGTGTCTCAAGCAAGCCATAGGGAGTAACTATTTAATCCACACGGTTTGTGTAAACGCTCCGTTTGCAGCAATGTCCCAAGCCTCGAGCCGCACCC
>CAMLLI010000926.1 GCA_946480685.1 uncultured Flammeovirgaceae bacterium
CATTTACCTGTGTAGCATGTACACCGGAAAGTGGTTTGATGTCCACCTGCAATGAGCTCTGACTATCGTATCCACGAAAAACTCCAGTGCGATTGATTGACGATCCGCAAGGATAGCGATAATACGATCCTATATTTATCTCTGTATCGCCACCATCGCGATAATCACAATCGGTCCAGCTTTCAGTGAAACGTTCGGAGTGGATCTTTACGGAGACAACAGAATCTTTCGCATCCGTAGAAAACGTCTTATCAAACTCCACCCAGTCATGGTCGCCCATATTAAACCGTTGGTACCAGGTAATTTCTTTTCCGCTCTTCGTTACCAACAATATCCTGAAATGGCTTCCGCACTCCACGTCATTCAACGGAGTCATCAACCGCGCTTTCAAATAATATTCATACTGCTGTGCAGACACTGTCACGCAGGCAACTATACATACTAAAAGTAAAATTGTCTTTCTCATAACATGACCATTTACCAAACTGTACATCGTAATTATCTTTTTAGTATTGCTTTAGCCGTTGCTCCGCTCTTTCCATTTTCCAATACGGCTCGTATCAGGTATTCGTATTGCACTTCGGGTTGTGCGCTGTCATCGTATACCTGTGTCTCAAACCCTTTCACCACTTTCCATAGTGAAGGTGTTTTGTCTAATTCTCTCCGGTATATCTCCAGCTGCTTCAGATTCTGTATGTCGTGTTTCCATACGAGGTCAACGCGTTTGTTCTTGCGGTTAAAGCGCGCAGTGAAACTTGTGAACTCTCCTTTACGCACCGCTGTCACTGCTGCCTGTATAGTTACAGACGGTGATGGTGCGGATGATAAACCACGCCTGGTCACTACCGTAAGGGTATATTTATAATATGCGTTTGATCGTACTGCTGAATCGATATACTGTGTTACGGTAATATCGCTGAACGTTTTCAGTAACATATTCTCAGAGCTTCCCCGCTCCTGCCTGTAAAGTTTCAAGGAGCCTATATTTTCTTCACCACCGGTAACCCACGTTAACACAATGCCTTTTGCTGTAGCCTTGTAGTTGGTAATGACAGGCGTTGATGGCGGAATCAACTCGGGTTTCTCCAGCGTTACGGCCTGCGATTTGCCGGATTGATTGTACCGACCATCCAATGCGGTTATGGCATAGTATATAGTGCTGTTCAGGTTTCGTACTTCAACCGTATCGGTAAAGCTGTTGGTGCGTACGGCTACATCGTTCAGCGGAATTAACTCCTCTCCTGCTGTTTGTGCTCTATAGATCCTGTAGCCGAGTATATCTTTCTCTTTGTTGGCAGTCCACGACAGTCTTACAACGCCCAGGCTATCCACAACACCTTTTAGTCCGGTAGGTATAGCTGGCGGAACTGTATCCGAAGGTTGAATGAGTACCGGGAATGATTCCACCGGTTCACCTTCGAGGGGTATAGCAGTAATCACAAAGTAGTTGGAAGCCTGCAACGAATCGTATGTGACTCTGCGCTTGTCGGCTGCTATATTTTTCAGCACCGGCTTAAAGGGTCCTTTCGCATTATCGGCTCGCTGCAGTTCAAAACCTTTTAACAGACTATTGCCACGCTCATCAAACTCCCACTCCACTTCCAGCTTGCCGGTTGCATCGGGCACTGCGCGATTGATGTGCGGCACATACATCAGCCGATTCTTCCCCTGTCCTTTTATTACTTCCGATGCAGGACCTTCTTCGCTGAATGCTGTAACGCCTACAAGACGATAATAAACGGTGGATGTATTATTCGACAATGAATCCGTGTAGAACATACGCTGTACGTTCACATTGTCTTTAGCGTTCATGTTCGTAAGCGGTATATCGGTGATGCGCTTGAACACTTTACCGTCATTCGATTTCTCGATGTAGTATGAGTTATACAGGTCGCTCAGCAGTCCATAATTCCAGGCGAGTAAAACACTTTTATCACCAAATATAGCGGTGAGTTCCTGCGGTTGCGGAAGTTTGGTATATTCATTGAGACTCACATACGCAGAACCCATTTCTACTTTCAGTGTCTTCTCCGGTATAGCAGAGATCACGCGGTATAAATAACGTTCATCGGGTTTTACAGATTTATCATCAAGTCCCCACCCTGCAAGCAAGGCTGCCGGGTAACACAGATCAGCCGCATACATCGACACGAGATAACGTTGCTCCAGCTCCTGCGCCATGGCGATCAATCTTGATACACCTTTTGAATCTGCATCCGTTAATTGAAATTCTTCACCGTATAGCGCCTGTGCTATAACTGCGGCATAGTTATTTGCAGTAGCAAGTGTTTGCCAGTTGTTGAGTGGCTGTGGCTTCAATGGCTGCGGTGTAAGCACCACTTTTTCGGGCACGGTCAACACAACATTGTTACGCACCACGGTATAGCGCTCCACTCGAAATCCGTAGCGGTTGCTTTGCTTCCACGCGGCTGGTGAATTAACAGCCCAGCGCAACTGAATCATATCCTTCTTTATGTTGGCACGTACACGAATCGCCAGGGTGTCCTGTCCCTGTACGGCCCACGAAGCGATCACGCAAAAAATGATTGTAAAAACGTACCGCATGTTATTTGATGAAATTATAGTAATCGAAACGTGTGTTGGTTCCTTTCGTGCCATCCGGTAATGTATACTGTAACTCGATGGTATAATT
>CAMLLI010000927.1 GCA_946480685.1 uncultured Flammeovirgaceae bacterium
CTATACAAACCAAAAGCATCATGACGGGCCTCATGTTTTTCCTGGGATTAATTGCTGCGTTGGGATGTCTCGCATTGGTCGCTACCTTGTTACTATACCTGGTGCGTAAGTTCTTTCCGTCACAGGCGAGCTTTGTTTTAAGACATTCACTCTCAAGTCTATTTCGTCCGAATAACCAGACGCGTGTGTTGCTGGTAACGATCGGACTGGGTGCCTTCATCATCTCTACATTAAATATTGTCGAGCAAAGTATGTTAGGACAGGTTGAGTTTACCGGACAGGAGAATCAGTCGAATACAATTCTGTTTGATATACAGCCGGGGCAGAAAGATGGTGTTGTGAAGTTGATGCAGGACAACAAACTGAAAGTAAACCAGGTGGTGCCTATCATTACGTGCAGGCTGAGCGAAGTAAAAGGTAAACGTGTTGAGACCTTGCAGAACGATACAACGGATGATATACCGGGCTGGGCGTTGTCACGCGAATATCGTGTTACCTATCGTGATACATTGAACAGTGCTGAAGAATTGATAAAGGGTGAATTGCAAAAGAAAAAAGAAGGCAAAGACTCTGTATGGGTAACGATCTCTGAAGGTATGGAAGAAAACCTCAAGGTGTCAATAGGCGATTCGCTTGTGTTCGATGTACAAGGTATACCCGTGAAAGTTCGTATAGCCGGTATTCGTAAAGTGGATTGGCCGAAAGATCCGCCCAACTTTATTTTCGTGTTTCCGAATGGTGTACTTGAAAATGCACCGCAGATCTACGTGACGGCTACACGCATCAATGATCAGCAGCAGGCCAACCAGTTTCAACAGCAGTTGGTGATGCAATATCCGAATGTGTCATTGATCGACTTGCGTCTGATATTGAGCACCGTCAATCAGTTGTTTGATAAACTTGGCCTGGTGATTCGCGTTCTTGCACTATTCAGCATCATTACCGGACTCGTTGTATTGGCAGGTGCTGTTATTAACTCCAAGTTCGTACGCATAAAAGAAAATGTGTTGCTGCGAACGGTTGGTGCCCGCACACGCCAGATAACCATGATAACATTAATTGAATATGCATGGCTTGGTTTATTCGCTGCGTTAACCGGCATGATCCTGTCAATGGGAGGGGGCTGGCTGCTCACGAAGTTCTTCTTTGAAATTACCTTTGGTTTTGACTGGGTGGAGTTGTTGCTTATAGCAGGCGGAGTAATTGTGCTTACTGTAACCATTGGTTGGTTCAATTCACGTGAAGTTATCAGCACACCTCCGTTGCAGATACTGCGCAAGGAGAGTTGAGTATATATAGTATACAATAACAGCCAATAAAAAAGCCCGCGGTATATATATCGCGGGCTTTTTCAGAAGATAACTCTTGTTGTTACGCTTTCAGATATTTAACAGCTTTTTGCTTAACCATATCACGATCGGCAGTGATGGAAGGGTCGCTGTAAACGTGTTGTGATACTTCCGCTACAACAGCCTTTTTGAATCCCAGTTTCTCAGCGATGTGTTCGCAGAATACGATCTCACTTCTGAAAACCTGTCCATCCATTTTCATTAACTGGATCAGGAAGTAGAGGTGCTCGAATTTTTCATCGTTGGTGAGACTGTTGATGTTGCCAATGGGTTGAGGGTTGCTTAGCATCTGATCAACTTCTTCCTTCGTAATGCCGTTTGCTTTGGCAATAGTCTGGATAAGTTTGGATTCGCGGTCGGCTACTTTTTTATCGCTCGCAGCCAGGTTGATTAGCACATTAAGTTCGGCTTTTTTGTCAAAAATCATAGAAGCTCTTGGTTAGAAATGCAAATGTTAAAAAATGGACTATGAAATTTATTGTAAAATACAATGTTTTAGTACATCCTCAAAATTATTGCATGTCAACGTCCCGCATGCAACCCTTATATTTGCGGCTTGTCTTTAGGGCAAATTGATAATACCATGAAGAATTTATTAAGCGTAATCTTACTTATATCCTGCCTGTCGGTAGCGTCAGCTCAGCAAACCCAGAACCGCGCGGTTGGTTCTTTCACCGGTATAAAAGCAGCCGAAGGTGTTAACGTTTACCTTAAGAAAGGTGATAAGGAAAGTTTACGGATAGAAGTTACGGGGACCGATCCGGATAACGTTGTTACCGAAGTGTCGGGATCCTATTTGAAAGTACACATGCGTGATGGTCGGTACCGCGGAAATATTGATGTGAAAGTGTACGTTACTTACGTTCAACTGGATAAACTATCAGCAAGTTCTGCGGGCAGTATTTATTCAGAAGAAGAGATTAAGAGTTCTTCGCTGGATATAAGTGCCTCCAGTGCCGGAGAGATTGAAGTTGCCATCAATGCAGAGTCGGTTACAGCCAGTGCGTCCAGTGCCGGTGAACTTGAGCTGACCGGTAAAACAAAATCGCTGGACGTTGATGCCAGCAGTGCCGGTGAGATCGATGCCTATAATCTGGATGCCTCTAAAGTACAGGCTGAAGCCAGCAGCGGAGGTTCCATCAAGATCAGTGTTACAACCGAGCTCAATGCTCACGCCAGCAGCGGAGGAAGTATACGCTTCCGCGGAAACCCCAACAAATCGGTTACCGATTCAAGTAGTGGAGGTTCGGTGAAGAAGTCGAGTTAGGTATATATCTTTAGTATAAAGATTAAAAGAGGCTG
>CAMLLI010000928.1 GCA_946480685.1 uncultured Flammeovirgaceae bacterium
AATACTTTGTCCGGTGATAGTCTATCTGTATTTCTATCACCATATTATGAATGTGAAGACCGGCATTGGATACTCAACGGAGCATTCAATGCCCGGTCTTCGGATGACAATAGCAGGTACGGTTATTTCGATACTTTGATATACTTTTCTATAATATACCGGTCTATATCTGTGCCTTCCACTTTCTCCTGACCTTGCTGAATAAGGGTATCCTTTTGAATTTTTACAGTAAAGTGGAAGTCATGATTTTCCCAGTCACGGAAGTTTAGATACTCAAGATGTTCCGTATAGACACCGTCCTTGTAATCATAAGTGCCCCCTCCTGCTACATATATAGCATTGGTGGAGTCTTTGCCTCCATTCAGATCGTGACGTAAAAAAGCAAAGTGTGTTTTGTTGATGATTTTGATCATCCGTTGATTCTTGGCAGCCGGTGTAAAGGTAGTATCGCTCTTTTCAATTTTTGTTTCAGAAAGTAATTCCCAGGTGCCTTCAATAGGTGAAACTTCCGGCTTGTCCTCAGCTGCAGGTTGTGGTTTGTTACAGCCGATCGCAAATATACCGATGAGTGTGATGCATGCGAGGTTTGTAATGTTTGTGTGCGACTTGGTTGTGGTGTTCATGATAGTTGTGTTTGGGTTATATATAGAGTAAAATTTGAATGTAGTTTGGGATCGTGCTATAGTTTAATTCTTCTCGCATTTCTATAGCCTGTCATCAGAATGACAATGCCCATGATGATAGCCGGAATGCTGAGCAACTGGCCCATGTTAAGGAGAAGTTCGTCTTCGAAGCCTGATTGATTGTTCTTCAGAAATTCAATTAAGAAGCGGGATGTAAAAAGCACGATTAACAGTACCGCGGTAATAGTACCCACCGGTATAACGGCCCGTTTATATTTCCAAAGGTAAAATACATAGATAAATAACAGGAGATATACCAACATCTCGTATAGTTGAGTGGGATGACGCGGCACCAGCGGAAGTAATGCCGGATCAGTTTCACGTTCGAATATAAATCCCCAGGGCAATGACGTAGGCTCTCCGTAGATTTCGGAGTTCATCAGGTTGCCGAAACGTATAAATGCACCGGTCAGCGGTGCTACAATGGCAATGCGATCTACTACCCAAAGGAATGACTGATCATCTTTTTTCCGGGCATACAGATATATACCCAGCAACACACCAATGGTACCACCATGACTGGCTAATCCTGAAAACGGTGGTGTTATGAGACTGATGAACCACGTGCCGGCCGCACGAAGCAGCAGCTCCCATTCATAAAATATATAGTGCCCCAGACGTGCACCTACTACGGTACCGACAATGAGATAGATCGTCAGTTTATCAACGTCTCCGGAAGGTTTCAGATCCTTTCGGAAAATATAGTATAAGATCTGTTGTGCGATAAGAAAGCCAGTGGCGAACAATACGCCATACCAACGCAGCGGCAACTCGCTTCCGTTTATATGAAAAGTATATATATCCGGATTTAGATTCCAGGAGATGTACGCATGCATAGCCTATCAGGGTAAAGTAGGGCATGAAGATAGGCAAAAAGTGTTTACGCTGGTGCGTGTTTACGTGTGTGTGTTATGTGCACAGTCAAAGAACCTACACACGCAAACACATACACACATACACACGTGAAACACGTAAACACTTCAACATCGTTAAACGCGAACGTTTAGCAGTTCATCGAGGTTCTGATGTGCTGCACTGAAGCCTTCTTCGAAGCCCATCTGTATGATCGCTTCCATATCTTGCTGAGAACGGTACGTAATGTTGATTTCTACTAACGTACCATTTGCTGATGGTTTGAACTGCACCTTCCAGTTCATGCCGGGTATATCATTATTTTCAACACCGTTTTCATCGCAGAATGCATCTGTACCTTCAAATAATTTAGGCGCAGATATTTTTTTATAGTTCATGCGGGCATAATGACGCTCGCCTTCCGGCCCCTGCATATAGTATAGCCATGAACCGCCTTCGCGGAAGTCCATGCTTTTGGTAACTGCTTTCCACGGTCGTGGTGCCCACCATTGATCGAGGAGCTCCTGCGTAGTCCATGCGCGCCATACTTCTTCGATGGCCCCGGCAAATTCGCGTGTAACAAGCATCGTGTTGTTCGCGAGATCTTTTTCGAAAGTGGTTTTAAACATAACTGATTATTTTTTGGGTTTAGACTTCTTTAATACCTGGTCCAGTTGGTCGAAACGATCTTCCCATAATTGCTGAAAAGATTCTATCCAGTCCACTACTTCTTTCATCTTCTTCGGATTGAAATGATAGTATATCTCTCTGCCCGACTGTTGTTGCGTGAGCAATTGGCACTCGGTCAGAATCCTGATGTGTTTGGACACTGCCTGCCTGCTGGAATCAAAATGCTCTGCCAATGCATTCGGTGTCATCGCTTGTAGTGCAAGTCGTGTGAGGATGGCCCTTCGTGTGGGATCGGAAATGGCGTGAAATACGTCTCGTCTCATGACTATATTTTTTTTGCTACCGATTGGTTGCAAATTAACGCGCAATTGATCGGTTGCGCAATTATCGGAGCAATTATTTTTGTAAAATATCATGCGGTGCAACGGATAAAAACTGCCCCTCGAAGTTGAGTTGTTAGGATTAGATTGAAATACAATAT
>CAMLLI010000929.1 GCA_946480685.1 uncultured Flammeovirgaceae bacterium
AATCCAGATCTGCGGCCAGCCTATGCACACAATGCAAGATTGAACTTTGCTACTTTTGAGCCCGGCAAGTTTGTAAGCTTCTTTGCTTTTGTTGATGCCACCTATACACGCAATGCCATCACTACAGCGCAGCGTTATACCGAGCAGCAAGTGCGTATATCCACTCCGGTAAACGTGTCCAGTACAACGCGCCTGAGTGGTGATGCTACGTTTAGCTTCCCCGTTCAACAGATTGGCAGCCGCTTTAGTATATCCGGAAATGTATCGCGGCAAAACGGAATAAATGTAGTGGAGAACGTAGAAAGCGGAGTGATTCAAAATACATACGGGGGAAGATTGCGCTATGATTATCGCTATAAAGAAATTTTTGATGCGAGTCTCGGGGCCAACATCAGCAGGCAGTCTGCCGAATACGAAGTAAGTGAGCAGTCCAATCAACTTTACTTTAATAAGACGTTTACCGCGGAAGCCAATGTATCGTTTCTTAAAAATTACCAATTCACCTCATCGCTGGAATACCTGGTATATGAAAACAAAACCAATGATTATGAACAATCTATTCCGTTGGTAAACCTGTCTATATCACGTTTCTTTTTGAAAGCGAAGAGCGGTGAGTTGAGATTCTCAGTAAACAACCTGCTTGATAAAAATATAGGTGTAACACAAACCGCAAATGTGAACTACTTTCAGCTTCAAACCTCCAATTCGTTAGGTCGTTATTTTATGGTAAGCTTTATCTATGCTCTGAATAAGCAATTAAACCCGATGGGTATGCGGCCGCCACGTGGTATGATGCGTGTGATTCGACCGTAGCATATATAGATAAGGAGTTCGAACTTTGATGGGCCACCGCTGATTCGGTATCAGCGGTGGCTTTTTATTTTTTAGCAGCTTCAAAAAAAATACTTCGCTGTGCGTGACGAAGACTTTTTGCGTGCATCTAATACTTTCAAAGTATCCGTTTCTCGCGTTGTATGGAAGTTATATAGGGCAGTTGAAACGAGCAGCAACCGATTGAAACTGTTGAATACAAGGAGTAAAAAATAAATTTTAAACATTCGTTTAAAATTTAAACAACTGTTTAACTTTGCGCGTTATAAGGTCATGACAAGCGAAAAGATACTTTCTGCGGCACGTGAGCTCTTTGAAGAAAAGGGTTTTGATCTCACAAGCGTTCGCGAGATAGCAACAAAGGCAGACGTTAACGTTGCTCTGATTAACTACCATTTTGGCTCCAAAGAAAACCTGTTGCTGGCGATCATGGAGCAGTCCGTTGGTACTACGAGATTAAAACTTAACGACATAAATCAATCGCCATCAACACCGATTGAGAAGCTTATGCAGGTGATTGAGCTATATGTTGATAAAATATTTTCTAACTGCAAGTACCATCAGTTTATACAACGTGAGTTGTCGAGCGGGCAGCGGCCGGAACTGATCGAGGGCATCATGAAGATATTAAATCGTAACAGCTCAGAACTGCGCAAGCTGCTGGAAGAAGGTCAGCGAAAAAAAGCCTTTAAAAAGGATGCCGATTTAGACCTGGTTATTGCGACACTTTTCGGAGTGATATACCAGACTACACACGCAGTTTTCAAGAAGCGATGGTCGCGCCCCAACGAGAGCGAAGAAGCATACAAGGAGCGGGTCAAGCAATTTCTTCATGACCTGCTCGGCGTTTATCTGATTAAATAAGAACTATATATAAACATGTACAGGAAAATAAGTACTCTCATGATGATAACAGGGGTGCTGGCCGGTATACACCTGCAGGCGCAATCTGTTAAGAAGCTTACAGTAAAAGAAGCCATCGACCTGGGAGTTGCCAACAGCAAGCAACTCATCCTATCGAACGCGAAAGTAAAAGAGGCACAGGCGAAAGTTCAGCAGGCACAGGATAAAGTTATACCCGAAGTTGGTGTAAGCGGAACCTACCTGCATTTGAATACGCCCACAGTAAGTATGGCGAATGAAGCATCCGGCAATGGCGGAAGTTCTGATTCTCCGCTGGCAGCACTTTCTGACATACACGATGTAGCGTTGGTACAGGTGTCTGCATCATGGCCGGTATTCAATGGTTTCAAAATCAAGAATACCCGAATGATGAATGAATACCTGGAGCAAGCTTCTCAGTATGACGCGCAGACCACCCGCAGTAATGTAGCTCTTACTACTGCAAAGGCTATATATCAATATTATGAGTTGCTGGAGACAAGGAGAACAATTGAGGAAAACCTGAAGCAGGAGCAGCAACGTGTAACCGAATTCAAAAACCAGGAAGAACAAAATTTACTGGCACGTAACGATCGGTTAAAAGCAGAGTTGCAGGCAAACAATGTGGAGCTCGCACTTACGGATGTTAACAACAGCGTAAAACTTGCGGAGTATAACCTTACTATATTATTAGGACTGCCGGAAGAAACTACACTTGAATTGGACACAACCGGTATGTTTGAACTCGCAGCACTCACCACCTGGGATCAATATCTACAAACAGGTTTGGAGAATCGTACAGAACTGAAGTCTGCCGCAGTGCAATTAAAGGCAGGTGAATCCGGATATAAAATCGCAAAAGCCAATCGTCTTCCTACAGTAGCATTAACGGCTGGTTATGTAAATGCATTTATACCCAACGTAGTAAATG
>CAMLLI010000930.1 GCA_946480685.1 uncultured Flammeovirgaceae bacterium
ACAGTCGGTAATAACATGCTCTAATGTTTCACTAAGATTTATACTGACTAAAGTCGTATCATCGCGTTTAAGGGTTAAAAAATGTACCAAATCTTTCATAAGGGCAGACATGAACAGGCTGGAGGTATTAATCTTTTGTGCATACCGTCTCAACTCTTCTATTTTCAAGCCTGGGGCCAGAAGTCTATTGGAAAACATTACCAGTTTACGCAGCGGCTCCTGCAAATTATGATTTGAAATAAAGGCAAGTTGTTCCAGGTAGTCCCGCGATCTCTTTACATCATCCTGTAAATACCGCAGCTCAAGATCTCTTTTTCTTAATTCTGCATGCGCATTAACAAGCTCCTGTCTGAGGCGATCAAGTTCAGGCTGCTTAACGTTTGATAATTCTTCGGGATTCATAATTTCATTTACTCCTTCACTTCTGCTCTTGTTAGAACAGCATAATATATATACTTGTGTTCAGGTGAAATTGATCACAACCGGGAGTTGCTTATGATTTCGTTTGTAAAGCCATTATAAACTCAAGACTACCCCTAATCATCCCACGGCCAAGCGGGTTTATATGCTACCAATTTGTGTTGGGCTCTCCTATTTTTATGTGGCACGCGTTAGTTTCAGCGTTGGCAGGGATACTATCAATAAAACAATACAAAAATAGACAGTGATTGCTTCCTCTCGTTACACGCGTTTGAATACATATTATAAAAATTACCGATTCCGGGCACGAAATATTTCCCAATCAACAAACTGTAAACATTGTAACTTCTTCTGCCCTGCATGTAACACTAGACGTTGATACAATGGCCATCTTTACCCTGCTCCTTGTCAGAAAAAATAAATGTCATCACATGAATAGCCCCGTATATTTTAATTGCTTCTTCACTGACGATAATGCTGAAGATACTGTTTGTACGTACAAAATTGTATCCCTTAAAAATGCTATATATCCTTTTGTGCTATACAGGCTAAAAAATATCGTCGCTGACCAGTGGGAGAAGCTGTCTGGTTTTGCATCGGCAAATGATGCTGTGGAAAAGCTCGTCCATGAATTGTTTAAAGGAGATACACTGAAAGCAATCGACTTAGGGCATGTACTTTTAAATACCGAAGACATTATGGCAAAAATAAATCAAGGCAGAATTTCTATATCCATTGGAGCTTCCCGTCATCGGGCATTCCTGACTCCTCGATTTGATATTGATCTGGATGACTTGGTACAGGCTCGAAAGTCAATGTTATAATTTGTCATGCCGGAAGCGGACTTTACTTCCTATATATGCCAACGGAACAATCTATATTCGCTCTCAAAAAAAAACCTTCAGTACACGCTGAGAAGTTCATATGGATGCCACTGGATAACGTAGCAAAAATATACCCGGCCGTTCTAAATGAGGAGTTCACCGCTGTATTCCGATTCACTCACACCTATCAGTATCAGGGTAGAAATAGACCATCCTGCCAATGGCCTCATTTATGGCTAATGTTGCCAATACACCGGATAATAATAGTACGGAAGTAATCTGCCAGAGTATATATTGTAATAGATGTTTTTTTTCCAACAGATCCCTGCGTTTGCTTATTGCTCGACCACATTCTTGGTGTTGCGCTATCCATCAATAAGACAAATGAAGCTTCGGTGTCTGAATATAGTGGCTATACTTTTTGCGGGTATCGCTGTGTTCTGCATTTCTATTGACGCGATCATTTCCCTTTTTTCAATGGCTATATTAAATTACAATGGAGTATAATTGTTACTGCCTGATTGTTACCGGTCACTACCACTATACTTTTCATGTATTGCAGAACCAGAAATAATAAAGAGTTACAAAAGATATTTCACACCTAGAAAGCACATGCACCCACCCGCATATAAACAAAACTGCGAATGGTCAGTATTGAAAGTAAGTTATTCCGTTTTCTTTTAAGGCTTATTAAGAAGAAAAAATTTCTTGACATGCAGTTTGCCTTTGGCAAGTTTAATTTTAATACCAGCCAAGAACCCACACGAAAAACGAGTAAAATTTGTCATGTTGAAAAACGCCGGATCAATGGACACAATACCTTCACCTTAACCCCAAAGGGTGAAAAGTCCAATACTTATATACTATATCTTCATGGTGGAGCGTATGTACAGAGTTTCTTAAAACAACCTTGGAAATTTTTATCATTCCTTGTAAAGCATACCCGTTGCACGGTTATAGCTCCTGATTATCCGCTCGCTCCCGAGTATACCTATCTGCAAGCATTTGAATTTGTCGTGCCACTATATATGGAAATTATTGCAAAGCCGGAAGCCTCTCAAACGATCGTCATGGGAGATTCTGCAGGAGGCGGTTTTGCTCTGGCTCTCGCTCAAGAACTCAAACGTGATTCGCTGCCGCAACCAGACAAAATAATACTACTTTCTCCCTGGCTTGATATTACCTTGAAGAATCCGGCTATCCGAAGAATTGACCCTGTTGATCCCTTTCTAGGAATTGCAGGTTTAAAAAAGGCTGGGTTGCTATACGCGGGAACATCGGATCCGAACACGAATATGGTAAGCCCGATCAACGGGTCTCTTGAAGGCCTTGGCAAGATATCTATATTTATAGGCACGCATGATATTTTTGTGGCTGACACCAGGAAATTAAAGTCGCG
>CAMLLI010000931.1 GCA_946480685.1 uncultured Flammeovirgaceae bacterium
TTATGGAGATAGCTATATTGAATGAAAGTAAAGCTACCGTCAACAATGAACTAGAGATTATACTTAAATCAAGATTACTCACATTTGACGGCTACTGGCAGCTTAGTGACGATGTACTCGCATCTGTACACGACAGCCCGGGGTTAACACTTACATACGATTACCTGGTAAATGTACGCGACAGTAACAATCTTGTTTACCCTGATGACCTGGAGATGCTGCTTGGTGTTATCGAATCAGTCACTCAGAATCAGCCGATAACATTTACCATACGGCTGATTAGCCCTGCAGGTGAAATCAAATTGCTGCATGCAAACGGAACGTTCATCGACACCAGTCAGCCGAAACCTGCCTTTGCCAATTGGGACAATTATACCAATGAGCTTGACCTCAATCTCAAAACATTCGAGTATGCCGAAACGGTTTCGTCCATTGGCTGCTGGCGCTGGAACCTCGACACGAATTCCATTTATACTTCTTTCAACTTTAATCGCATCTGCGGCCTGCACGAAGAGTATATACTTACCGATTGGGAAGCCTTTCTCGACTGCATATACCCGGAAGATCGTAATCGTGTCTGGAACAGATTCAAGCAAGCGCATCAATTCTTCAAATCCTTTCAGGCAAAATTCAGGATTATAACAAGCGATGGTTCCACCCGGTATATAACTTTAAAAGGCAAGCCCTTTAAGTCGAGAACACAAACGAATTACCTGCTGGGTACCATTCAGGATTTTACTGAGTACGAACACTTCACACAAACCATCAGCAGCCAGCGTAGCGAACTGGCCTACGCGAATGAATTACTGCAGAGTCAAAATCAGCAGTTGCAGGAAAGTAAAGCACTCCTGGAGTCAGTTATCCAGTCCGACATTGTGGCGTTGAGTGTATTCAAGCCCGTGCGAAACGAGCACGGTGATGTTGAAGACTTTGTGTGGATTATGGCCAACAAGATGATGAAGGCTATAGCACAAGGACAGAATGTAGTGGGCAAACGCTATACGGATATATTTCCGGCGGTAAAGGAAGATGGCACGCTGGCATTGTTAACGAACGTGATGAATACGGGAGAGCGCGCCATTCATGAACATTATTACGAGGATAAAAATATACGCGGCTGGTTTCACAGTGTATATGTAAAGATGCACGATGTTGTTATTGTGGGAGCAGAAGACATCACACTGCAGAAAAATGCCGAGCGTGAACTGAACGAGAGCAAGAACAAACTCGAGGCAGCATTCGACGTATCCACTACGGCTTTGAGTATTGTGCGCACGGTGCGCGATAACTCCGGCACCATCACCGACTTTGTTTTTGAGTGGCTCAATAAAGCAGCCGGAAAAATGTTTGGTGATGTTACCGGTCAGCATTCATTTCTGAATGTACTTCCGGAAGAAAACCGCAGTGCGCTGTTCGACCTCTTCGCCCATGTTGTTGATAACAATGAACCACTGGATACCGAGATGCTGTATTTCAGGACTCACGAGTACCGATGGATACGATGGAAAGCGCTCAAGGTTGATCATGGACTATTCGTGTCTGCCGAAGATATCACGGTGCAGAAAGCCGCGCAGCGCGAACTTGCAACGCTTATTGAAAATACTCCCGATATCATTACGCGATGGAACAGAGATTTGAAACTTGTTTTTGCCAACGCAGCGTTCGAAGAGCGCATGGGTATACCGAATGCAGCGCTGTATGGCAAAAACAATGTTGAAATGGGACAGCCGGTATATATAGCGGAACCGTGGATGCACAAGCTGAAAAAAGTATTTGACAGCGGGCAGCCGGATACTCACTATAATACCGTACGCGCACCGCATGGTGTGTCCTATCTCTTCTCGCGCATCGTTCCGGAGAAAAACGCGAAGGGCGAAGTTGAAACGGTACTCGCTATTGCCCGCGACATTACCGAACTGAAAAAATCAGAACAGGAACTGCTGAAAAATTTCCAGATACTGCAGCAGACGGAAGCGGTAGCCGGTATAGGAAGCTGGGAGTTTATTCCCTCGGGCAACCTGTTTACATGGTCTGCCGGCATGTATACTATATTCGGTATACCGAAGGACACGGAGGTATCGCCAGAAATATACCAGCGCTTCGTAGTACCTGACGATAACGTAGTGGCTGAAAAAATTATAGGTTACCTGCGACACGACCCGCAGCCTTTTGAAGAGATCATGCGCATCCGGATCGATGGAAAATTAAAGACAATCAAGATTCGCGCTACGGTTATATACGATGAGAACAAACTTCCTTGGAAAATACTCGGTGTGGATTTCGACATTACGGCTATAACCGAATCGGTAAGATTGAAAGAGCTCAACACAACTCTGAAAGAAGTCGATCGCGCCAAAACGAAATTCTTCAGCAACATCAGTCACGAGTTTCGTACACCGCTTACGTTGTTGCTGGCTCCGCTGGAAGATATACTTCGTAACAACAGTTTACAGCCCCACGACCGGCAACGCACCGAGATGGTATACCGCAATGGTGTACGCCTGCAGAAGCTGGTCAATACACTGCTTGATTTTTCGCGCATTGAAGCAGGCAGGCAAGAAGCATTCTTCCAGCCTACGGATATTGTGTCGTATACAGTAGATCTGGCAAGTAATTTCCGTTCGGTGATCGAGAAGGCCGGA
>CAMLLI010000932.1 GCA_946480685.1 uncultured Flammeovirgaceae bacterium
TTCGGCATAGCCGCAAATCGTTTGAAGATTCGCGGGAATACATTAAATTTCTTATACTAAACTGAAGTGTATGCGAAGGATTGATCAGTTGCTATTGGAGTATGGCGAGAGCCATCAGAACGAAACCAATAAATCTATACACTGGATTTGTGTGCCGCTGATATTTTTCAGTATTGTTGGGTTAATCGCATCGATTCCTTCACAGGCTGTGCAATCTGTTTTGGGCGAAGGAAATGTATATGCTAACTGGGCAACGGTTGTGCTGGTGCTCGTTACTATATATTATGTAACGCTGTCTATACCCCTAAGCATAGGTATGATGCTGTTCGGAGTGTTGTGTCTTGCGCTTGCCAATCTTATTATACGCCTGAATATAGCTCCGCTGTGGGCAGTATGTATCGGTATATTTGTGCTCGCATGGATCGGCCAGTTCTACGGGCATAAAGTAGAAGGGAAGAAACCATCATTTTTCAAGGATGTTCAGTTTTTGCTGATCGGTCCTGCCTGGCTCATGCATTTTGTTTACAAGAAACTTGGAATCCCGTATTGATATTGGAAGCGTATAGTTTTTGTGAGGGTGACATACCTGCGGATTTAAATTTCGATTTCGAGATTTCACTTTTTAACCGGGATATACATATATATCTGCAGTCGAAAGAGGGATGGGTAACTTTTTATATTCTCAAGACGAAAACTAAAAGTGTTACAGGTTGTGTTCATTTTCGTTTGGAAAGAGGCCACGCTTATAGTCCGTTTCGTGCGCCCTTCGGCGGGTTAGAGTTCTCTGATCATACTCCCTCACTTATACTTTTGCAATTTTTAGAGTTCGTAGAAGGCAACCTTAGAAACAAGGGAGTTCGATGTATTACTATAAAAAATCCTCCGCAGCTCTATCAGCCCCAACGGTTGGCTATTGTAGAAACACTGTTATTTAATACTGGCTATCATGTTATTGATGCAGAAGTTGGGACCGTTATAGAGGTGGATTGCGATTTCGCTGCGGGGCTCGATACTTGGGAAAAACGTAAACTCAAACGTGCAAAAAAAGCGGAATTTATTTTTCAACAGGTGTCTTTGGAATATCTGGAGGAAATATATTCTTTTATTTTGACATGTCGTCAACAAAAAGGATATAGCCTTTCGATGACGTTAGCTGACCTGCGCAAGACGATCGATCAAATTCCTGGCAATTATATATTATCCAGTGTATGTACAAACGGAAAACTTATAGCAGCATCTATTGCAATCCGTGTAAACGGGAATGTTCTTTATAACTTCTATTCTGATCATGACAAAGCATACGATGCGTTTAGTCCTGTCGTGTGTCTGACAGAAGGCCTCTATGAGTATTGTATGCAAAACAAAATAGCATTACTCGACTTGGGTACATCCGCGTGGAATCGTCTACCAAATTTTGGACTGCTCGATTTCAAGCTTCGATTGGGCGGTAAAGCAACACCAAAACTTACTTTTAAGAAGGAGTTATAATGCAATCACTCGTTTCTGTTATATGTCTTTGCTATAATCATGCTCGCTTTGTGGAGGAGGCTATACAGTCGGTGCTTGCGCAGACATACAAGAATATTCAGGTAATTGTTGTTGATGATGCCAGTACTGATAACAGTGTGGTCGCAATTCGTGATGTAATTTCACGAAGTGGGCGAACTGATATTGAGTTTCTTTCGCTATCTGAAAATACAGGTAACTGCAGTGCTTTCAACCGGGGTCTGGCCCTTGCAAAAGGTGAGTATATAATTGATCTGGCTACTGATGATTATATAGTGCCCGAGCGCATTGAGCGCCAGGTAGAATTCTTTTCATCGCTGGATGAGTCGTATGGCGTTGTCTTCTCCGATGCTACGTATATAGACGAAGACGGTAAGTTTTTGTATAACCACTTTGAAGAACTGCAAAGGAAACGCCTGGTATATTCGATTCCGCGTGGGGATGTCTTTAAAGATATACTGGCTACCTATTTTATACCATCGCCTGCCATGATGACTCGTAAAAAAGTGTTTGATGACTTAGGTGGTTATGATGAAGAACTGGCTTACGAAGATTTTGATTTCTGGGTGCGCTCCTCGCGGAAGTATAAGTATAATTATACCAATGAAAGGTTAACGGTTGTGCGCAAAAGTGCACGATCGATGTCAACCGGTTGGTATAAGATCGGAGACAGGCAACTGCATTCTACATACCTGGTATGTCGTAAGGCTCAAAAGCTTATTTGTACGCCTCAAGAGACGAATGCATTGGCGAGTCGTGTTCGCTATGAATTGAGACAATCAATTCTGTCTGAAAACTTTGCTGAAGGCAAACTTTTTTTTGTACTGCTGAAAGAGCTTACATCATTATCCGCTGGCGATAGATTTTTGTCTTTCATGTTAAAGCTGAAACTACCTTTAGCAGCAATTCGCAGCCTGTATCATAAAATACGGTTCCGGTAAAGTTAGCGCTTCCATAAGCGTATCTCGATGGAGATTCTTGTCTGGTCGGGTGATGAATTTATAGCGCCACCGTGAATAAGATAAGGCGAGAATACCAACACTTCATTTACTCCGGGTGAAGGACGCACCACGGTAAAATTTTCTTTGATAGCCGTTACGGCAGGCACGTTAAATTTTATACCATTGATCAAAGC
>CAMLLI010000933.1 GCA_946480685.1 uncultured Flammeovirgaceae bacterium
GGACCTGCTGCGTTGGGACAAAGCCGGTATCGTTGATATTGTTGCGTTCTATGCTATAAATCGCGGATCGCTCAAGCCGGGCAGAACGTTTCAACGGCCGAAACATTATTATTTTCCAATACCGCAACGCGAGATCGATTTAAGCAACGGTGTGCTGATACAAAACGAAAACTATAGATAGTACTAAATATACTTTAAATAAGACACTTCTATAGTGGCTTTTTTCGGGTTTGGGATGAGTAAGACTCCTTTTGTGAAAGCAAAGGGAGTTTTTTGTATATTCAATAGTCAACACGGTATGCCATGAGTATAAATGTACGGGTGATATTTTTAGTTATAGTTTTGGGAATGTGCATGGCATTTTTTCGATGTTCCAATCGGGGAAGTAAATATTCACTCGAAGGAACATGGCGCATGGATTCTGTATACTCGTACTATAATGGCTTTGCCTTTACGCGTAAAGATATTTATGATGAACCGTTACAGCGTTATGAACCTGGCGGTAGTTTGATCATGACCCTCGGGAAAGAGTCGCGTACATTTTACTTTTCAATGCCGGCACAAGACAGTCTTGTTCATCTTGCTCCCGATAAATCAATCCTTGATAAATTCGTGATTGTTAAACTGGACAACGATATACTGGCGTTGAAAAAATCACTGAACCCGGTATTTAAGGGACCACAACAGGAACGATACGAAGTTCGCTACTTTTCAAAAGTAAAATAGAAATATCGGCTATATCGCTACGGAAATGTAACCGTTCGGGATGCTCCGTCATAACTATATACTTCTACCTGCTTTACGTTCTTAGCTATAGCAAGTCTGCGCGATGATTGTGAAAGGTAGCCACTGCTGTAGTAGAACTCATGTTTTGACTTTTTTCCATTTGCATAGGTGATAATCGCATACGCTTCGTTTGCTTTCGCTGTAATATATTTACCATCAAACGCTATACGTTCAAAGGCCTTTAAGGTATCGTTATTCTGAGCGGCTAATAACAGGAGCTTTCCATTGCCATCGACTAATTCTGCCAGTGCCTTGGCGTTTCCATCCACCAGCACACCGCTTTGTTTAACCGACAGTGGTTGAAAATTTCCTTTACCATTGCCTAGGAGTATCAACCCTTTGAAGGCATCGTATCGGCCGGTGAGTACATCCGGTGCGTAGGAATTTCCGCTCAGGGCTATATCGATA
Source organism: uncultured Flammeovirgaceae bacterium (assembly GCA_946480685.1). Next base: position 1,195 of record CAMLLI010000933.1, read on the forward strand.
TGTCCATCGCTGTTGTAATCATTTACTGCAATTCCGTATACCGGTGCGACTTGTGCTTGCAACGGCAGGGGTACCAGGTTCCAGCCTTTCGGGCCTTTGTTCTCAAGGTAACACGACTGAAATATATCACTTCGCGTAACAACCGGTGCAGTGGCAACACCTGCCACTATACTCTCCATGGTAGCCTCCGAGTATAATTTATAGCTGGGATACTTCTTCTTGAATTGTACCAATTGTAAAAAAAGATCATCGCGCGGATGAGCGGGTCGGTTTACTCCCTGAATATAGTGTGCTAGTATAGCATCTTGTGTGCCGTCCTGATTAAAATCTCCAGTACATATACTTACCGGTTTGTCTGGGTATATTTTATAGCGCGTGTTTAGGCCGAGGTTCCCGACAATAAAATCGGTATCACCGTCTTCATCAAAGTCACCGCCTTGTATACTGTTACACCAGCCGATGGAGTTCGGCACAGATGCTTCGTTTCTTGCTTGTGTAAATTTACCCTTCGCGTTCTTGAAAATAGTAACCGGCATCCATTCGCCTACTACGAGTAAATCTATTTGCGCATCGTTATCAATATCACTCCATATCGCTGCGGACACAAGGCCTATATTTTTCAGGCCCGGAGCTACGCGATCGGTTGCATCGGTAAAACGACCTTTATCGTTTTGTAATATATAGCTTTTACCAGGTTGTGGATAGTGTTGTGGTGTTAATCGTCCGCCTACGAAAAGGTCCAGATCACCATCGGCATCATAATCTGCAGCCACTACACAGGAGCCGCTGGCTGCCGAAGCCGGGAGTGCATCTTTGTTGTATCGGAAATTACCTCGACCATCGTTAGTATACAGTCGATCGCGATAGTAAGGTGATCCCGTTGCGAATTCATTTCCACCGCTTACTATGTAGAGATCATTATCGCGATCGCCATCGGCATCAAACAACAATACACCTATATCTTCTTCAAACTTTTTCTCCGTAGTCAGTGCTTTACTGCTGAACGTTCCGTTCTTCCGCTGTATATAAAATTGTCCGGATTGGTTATAGGCTCCACCAACGAAGAAATCATCAAGACCATCACCATTGATATCTCCGGTCGCTATACCCGGACCATCTTCTGAAAATTTATGCGGTATCAACGGTTGAATTTTAAAATCCGCATATTCGGTTTCATGATGTATATAGGTGATGTTTCGATTGTTTGCCGCTCTGAATATTGGTTGTGTCTGACTCTGCTTAGTTGCTATAGCATTCGCTTTTGCATGGCTATATTTTACATCAAGGGTTTGATTGACTGGTACATTCTTAAGCAGTTCCTGTTTTCCATCCGGCCATTGTATGCGAATGGAGTCAAGCGTGTCACGTTGTGCCAATCCAAAATGAAGTCCCTGCTCCACAGAAGACTGATAACCTCTATACGGAGAATTCTCCTGGAATTGAAA
>CAMLLI010000934.1 GCA_946480685.1 uncultured Flammeovirgaceae bacterium
GTTGCCCTTCGTAAACACCTTTCGCATTCATGAGTGAGTACGCATTGAAGTACTTCGCACCCGGCCCCATTGCCGTACTCATATTTATCTTACGTTCTTCGATCGAAATGTTCGAGTGAATGTCCGGCTCAGTAGCATCCAGCCACCACGCATCTATACCTATAGAGTTAAGATTCTTATCAATTTGCGACCAGAAGAGTTTACCTGCCTCAGGATTAAAGGGATCATAGAAAGTTGATTCATATCCTATACCAACCCAGTCCTTTCTTTTCTTCTCGATGTTGTGCATGTAGAGGAAACCATTCTTTTCCATTTCCTCATAATTCTTGGTGCCTTTATTGAATTTAGGCCACACGGAGATCATCAGATTTGCATGCAGGTTATTATGCAATTCGTTCATCATCCCTTTCGGATCCGGGAAACGTTTCAGATCAAATTCGTGTGAGCCCCACTTCGGGTCTTCCCAGTATTGCCAGTCGAGTACAATATTGTCAACCGGTATATTTCGCTTGCGATACTCTTTCACTACATCAATCATCTCCTTTTGATTTTTGTAGCGCTCGCGGCTTTGCCAGAATCCCATTGCCCACTTCGGAACGATAGGAGCTTTACCGGTAATAGTTCTGTAACCGCTGATCACTTCATCAGCATTATTACCTTTAATAAAATAGTAGTTGATCTCATCGCCTACTTCACTGGCGAGTGACAAACGATTTTGTTCGTCTTGTGCATACGGATCCAAATGTTTCACACCGAGATAGCCCGCGTCATCAGGAGTCCATTCAATTTTGATAGCGTGCTTTTCGCCAGGTTTAACATCAACGTTGAATTTGTTTGTCCATGGATTCCAGTTTTGTCTCCACTTGTCCATGATCAACGTACCATCGATCCATACTTTAATATAGCCTGATGAGTATACCAGGAATTTATGAGCACCGGCTGCATCAGATGTAAATGATCCTTCCCATACTACTTTTCCTTTGTGAGAAACATCTTTCGGGAAGCTGTCTACCTGTGGTGTCTCCAGAAATTCATACTCAATCTTATCTTCGGTTTTAGTTTCCTTGATCTTATCTTCTACATAATAGTCTGCAGTAAGACCACCTTCTTTACCATCCTTCGTAAAAAGCTTGAGTGTATTTAACGGTTGATATTCTCTCGGATCACCAAACTTACTGATCGAGTAGTTGTCCCACAGTAAACCATAGTTCTTGCTTGAGTATACAAAAGGAACTACGTCTACTATATTATGCTGTGTAAGGTCTACATCTTCACCTTTATAGTTTAATTGTCCGTTTTGATGACCGCCTAATCCATAGAAGGCTTCGTCAGCAGGCGATTCAAAAACCTGGCGAATAGCGTATGATTTGAGATTATCAACCGTAACGGGCGTGAAAGACTTGCCTCCTCCCTGGCGCTCCTGCAGAATTACCTGCCCGGTTGTATCCGTGAAAGTAACTTCACCCGAAGCAAGTGATACCTTTGCGCGAAGTGTTTTTGTGATCAACGAAAGTGCATCGGCCGATTCTTCGAGCTTCCAGGATGTTGATCCCTTTACTTCCGGAAGAACGATCAGACTTTGTGCTGTTGAAAAGGTATCGGCTGGAGTAGCCGTTACATGAATAATGTCGTCTGAAATAACCTGGAGTTTTACGCGTTTCGCACCACCCTCTTTTGTATTGAGCGTGACGATAACGCCATCCTGAAGTTTTTCATAATTTGATTTGGTTGAACATGCACCTATTAAAAGCGCAAGTAAAAGGTTTAGCAGTAGTAGTTTTTTCATTCTCAATTTGTTCTTCAATGCAACCGGTTTCCAAGCACAAAAACTCGTAATCGATTGCAGTAAAGGTAGGCTGAGAAGAGGCCATGAAGGGGTATTAAAATGTCTGATCGTAGAGGCTCAAACGTTTTCAGAAGGGGCTAAAATGTTGCAAAACACGGGTTGAAATCGCTTCAAAGAAGGAAATTTTGTTTTTGCGTTCATTGCAACGCAAGAGAAGTCACTCTGAACAAACAGCGTACCGTGCAAACACGGAACACCCCTTCGCTAGAGACATTTGTCCCCTAGCCATGTCGTTGTTTCACCAGAGTTGATCTGTTGAATTCAACCTAAATAGATATCAGGATTTTGGAATCCGGACTGAAAAGCCCAATCAATCAATAAAAAATAATAAAGGACAACGAAGCTGCAATAGCTATATAAATCGCGATTTCTATGGCAAGCATAATCCTGCCGAGCCGTTTCAATTTCTCGTGTGACATTCCCTACGTTAATCAGGTCAAATCTACTAACTGAAATAGCAGGCGAGGGTCACAGAATCGCTTCGATTTAGGTTCAAAATGTCTCTTTTTGGGTGATAATTATACTGCTCGCCTCCTTTTGCCTGCGGCATACGCAGAAGGCAGTACGTGATATTGCTCTTTAAAGTAACGTGCGAAATATTTTGGGTTGTTAAAGCCGACCTGGTACGCAATCTCGGCTACGGTTAACTGACTTTTCTCCAGCAACTGTGCGGCCTGTTGCAAGCGAATGGTTCGGATAAACTCCAGCGGAGATTTACCGGTAAGTGCAATGATCTTCTTATATAAATGCGCACGGCTTATGCCCAACTCACGACTCATGTCTTCTACCGAG
>CAMLLI010000935.1 GCA_946480685.1 uncultured Flammeovirgaceae bacterium
CCAGTATACACATAAACACCCAAAAACGTAAACACGTGCACACCTAAACACTTACACACGTAACGTCTCTCTGTTGCCGGGGAGGGTTGAGATCACGCCTTTGAACTCTAAGCCGAGGAGGATGGAGGCTAGTTTGCTTACGGAGAGGCCGGAGCGCCAGCTGAGTTCATCGATCATTAATTGATAGTTGTTGGTTAACAGTGTTTGTAGTACGGTTTGTTCTTCAGGTTCGTACAAGGCTATATCTATAAATTGTTTTTTCGGAACAGCCTCTTCGTGTGCCGTCCAGCCCATGATATACTCTATATCTTTTACGTTGCTGATCAGGTGTGCTTTATTCGCTTTGATCAGGTTGTTGCATCCCTCTGAAAAACTTTGCCCTATATTTCCCGGAAACGCGAATACATCTTTGTTATAGCTGTTGGCGATCTCGGCTGTAATAAGTGCTCCTCCTTTTTCGGCAGCTTCCACTACAATGAGTGCATCGCAGAGCCCTGCAATAATCCGATTACGTGCGGGGAAGTTATGTGCATCGGGTTTTGTACCGAATGGATTTTCGCTGATCAATCCTCCGTTTGCTAACATCTTGCGCGCAGTATCCGCATGTATAGCGGGGTAAATTACATCAATGCCACTACCCATCACGCCAACTGTTGGAAGGTTATGTCTCAACGCCTGCTTGTGTGCCTGTATATCGATACCATACGCAAGACCGCTGATGATCGATGCTTTATGTGCCACCAGACTTTCCACAAGTTCTTCCACGCGATATTTACCATAGTCGGTTGATTTACGTGTACCTACTATAGCTACTGATTTTGTGTTCTCGAAGTCTACATTTCCCTTTACATATAAGAGGGACGGTGCATCGTTGATGTGCTTTAATCTATAGGGATACTCTTTATCGGTATAGAATACGAGTTTTGTATTTTCTTTCTCCGCGATCTTTAGTTCGCGCTCGGCACTTTTAAAGGGGAGTTCGTTCGCGATCGTATCGGCTGTAACTTTTCCGATGCCGGGTATCTTTAATAACTTGCCTTTGGGGGTTTTAAAAACTTTCTCTGCCGAGCCGCAATAGCTCACGAGTTGACGAACTGTATAATCTCCTATACCGGGAATGAAATGCAGTGCGAGCAGCGCCAGCCTGTTTTGATCCATAAAATAACTATCACACAACTTTGCTCAAAAATAAAAAGCCGATGTGAATATCATCGGCTTTTTAAAAATCTATTTTCATTTTTTTAATGAAGCTTGTCGCGCATCTCCATCAGGAAGCTTCGTACACGTCTCAGTGAATCGAGCATTTCCATTTTATCTTTCACAGCTTGTGTATCGTTGCGCAGCATATCTTTAGCGCCCTGCAAGGTAAATCCTTTTTCTTTTACCAGGTGATAGATCGTTCTTACGTTATCTATATCTTCTTTTGTAAACTGGCGATTACCCTTCCGGTTTTTCTTGGGCTTGATCAGATCAAACTCAGATTCCCAGAAGCGAATAAGGGAAGGGGCAACGTTGAACATCTCCGCTACTTCTCCAATGGAGAAGTAAAGTTTTTCTATTTCCTTTTCTTTATAAGCCATGTTACTGAGCAATATAAGTAATTAAACCATTATCATCAATGCGCACTTTCGATTCAGGAAGATCTTTTTTGGTGAGCCCCTGTATCTTTTTGATCACTTGTTTCTGCGGATCAATTTTCACGCCTGTACCATACGACTGATACGTGGGCGTAATCTCCGCTTTCAAAAGTTTACCGGTGCGGTCGGTATACACTTTCATAATCGGTGCCAGACCATTCACACCCGTTACACTAATACCTCTGTACGTGCAAAAGTTACCCATGCTATACGCTATAAATCGATCTTTATATACATCTACTGCGCGGGTAACGTGTGGTCCGTGTCCGAAAATTATATCGGCTCCGGCATCGATCATCAAACGTGAAAACTTATACACATCACCACGATTTTCACCGTGAAAAAGTTCATTCGTGCGTGGTACACTCTGATACTGTGCACCTTCAGCTCCACCGTGGAACGATACTATAATTATATCCACGAGTGAATCGAGTTGTTTTACCAACGCTATAGCAGCAGCATGATCGTTCAGTTGTACACAATTGCTGTTGGGCGATACCGCGAGCAGTCCGTACTTGATACTGTCCTTTTCAAGGATCACGGTCTTCTGTTGCAGTTGTCCTGCGTGCAGTATACCGGCAACGTCCAGCGTCTTCATGCTGCTCATGCGACCCACATCTCCGAAATCACCAGCGTGGTTGTTCGCCAGACTCATGATATCGAAACCTGCACTGATCAGGTTCTTTACATAGCGTGTCGGTGTTCTGAATGCATAACACACTTTCGGATCTTTACACTTCTTGGGCGTTCCGCCTTCATCCAGCAGTGTGCCTTCCAGGTTGCCAAACGTTACATCAGCATTTCGCAGCACCGGTTCTACATCACGCATCAGAAACGCTCCGTCATTCGGAGGCAGTTTATCTTCGGGGTAACTCGTCCCCATCATGATATCGCCAACACCAATAATGGTGAGTGTATCTTTTCTGACGAACGTAACGGTGTCGCGTTTTGCTGCCGTAATTGAGTCTTGAGGTGAAGTAACTGTATCCTGTACC
>CAMLLI010000936.1 GCA_946480685.1 uncultured Flammeovirgaceae bacterium
AATTAATAAACTTCTTCGTGGTATAGATGTCAGTGCGATCCTCTGTATTCTCTACGCCACCGGAAATTTTTATCGCGAGTCCTTCTATAGGAGTAAATGTTAACGCGCCGTTGATCAATACTTTGTTAGAGCGAATATGATCTGACTGCTGCTCGATATAGTTAAGCGGGTTGGTAATAACATTCGATCCCCAGGAATATGCTGCTGATAAATTGGTATATGTACCATCAGCATTATAAGGTGTTTGCGTAGGATAACCGGACAACATAGCTGATATCAGTGAACCACCGCGGTTACCACCTCCCGAGTTCTTACGATCGGAATCGATGCGACTTAATATCGTGTTGAGGTCAAACTTAAATTTTTTACTGATGTCGGTAGTAATGTTGGCGCGTACAGAGTTACGAACATAATCACTCCCGATGATGATACCTGCCTGGTTGAAGTTACTTCCGGATAAAGAGAAGCGTGTTTTCTCGGTGCCACCGTTTATACTGATCGCATGATTTTGTATAGGCGCTGTCTGCAATACGAGATCCTGCCAGTCGGTGCCTTCTCCAAACGAATTGATTTCCTCTTGTGTAAAGTGTGGCGCGAGTCCATCGTTAGCAGCCTGCTCGTTGTAGAACAATGCATACTCGCGTGCACTCATCATGTCGATCTTCTTGCGTATCGTTTGCCATCCATAGTAGCCATCATATTCAACAGTCGTTCGCCCCTGCTTGCCACGCTTCGTAGTGATGATTACCACACCATTCGCACCGCGTGATCCATATATAGCAGTAGCCGATGCATCTTTCAAGACCTGGATCGATTCTATATCTGCATTGTTCAGCAACGTAGGATTACCGGAATACGGAAAGCCATCTACTACATATAGAGGCTCGTTAAATCCCTGCACAGAGTTTGTACCCCGAACGCGTACACTAATGGAAGCTCCGGGGGCTCCTGTATTTTGTGATATCTGTACACCGGGCGCGCGGCCTGCGAGTGACTGCACTATATTGGTTGTTGGATATGCATTCACCTCGTCAGATTTGATCGATGCAACGGAACCGGTGAGATCCGATTTCTTTACTTCGCCATATCCGACTACTACAACTTCCTGTAGTGAGGTAACATCTGCAGCCATAATAACATTCACACTGGTTTGACTGCCAACGGCAACCTCTTGTGTCAGGAATCCGATGAATGAAAAAACGAGTATAGCACTTTCGTCTTCAACGGAGAGGCTATACGTACCGTTGGCATCGGATGTAGTTCCGATGGTAGATCCCTTTACCAGTATATTTACCCCGGGCAACGGTTGCCCCTGTTCATCGGTAATAGTTCCGGTGATAAGTATATCATAAGGCATTCTGTTTTCAGCATCCGCCGGAGCAATGTCCAAAGCCCCGGTACGCTGGCGGGTCAGCACGATCTGATTTCCATCAGCTTCAAACGTTATTTGCAGCGGAGCAAAAATTTGTTTCAATAAATCTCCGAGACGTTCATCCGTTGCTTCGATGTTTACGTTTTCTTTCGGAGAGATGAGTTGTGACTGGTAGAGAAATTTAACATCGGAGGCACGCTCTATTTTTTGAAGCGCCACACGAAGGCTTACATCGCTCAGGTCGATGGTAATTTTCTTTTCCAGAACCTGTGCTGTGATCTCACTGGCGTGAGCAACACCCAGAAATGTGAGTACGCAAATAAAGTGAATGAATGAGACCTTCATAATGAACAATAGCTGTCCATGAACTTGTAGTTCTTTTTTCATACTTTTGAAAATGGTTTGTCTTGAAGTGAAATACGGAGAGACAACGCCCCTCATCCTCGCCAGGATGAATACGGGGCATTTCAGAACCGGTGGTGTTAGCGCACCATCGGTTTCTTTTTTGTAGATATTATGTCTTCATAGGCTTACGGAATTGGTTTGGGTTTGGGTCGTGTCTTGAATTCAGGCGTTCACTGACTCGTGCATCCTTTGCTGTAGATGATAATGTGTGAGTCAATGATCTCGTACGATGCATCTATACCTTTACAGATGAGTTTCAGTTTATCGTACAGCGGTTCGTCTGTTAAGGACGCGTTGATGGCACAGCTTGCCAGTACTTCTTCATCGTATACTATATCTACACCGTAGGCATTTTCGATTGCATCAAAAACTTCCTTGATCGGTGTGTCGGTAAATTCAAATTCCTGTTTGGCAACGGGTATCAATACGGATGGATTCTCCACGAGTGATTTTACCATCTTCATCGCCTTGCGTTCATATACTACCTGCTGGTTCGGCATCAGCACTACGCCTTCTACCTGGTCCACGGCATCCTCCACCACTTCTTCTTTTTTCTCTTTCGCCTGGTCTTTGAACACGGATACTTTACCCGTCTTTACCTGCACCGTTACATTCTTTTCTCCTATGAAATTGCGCACGGTAAAGCTTGTTCCTAACACACGTGTTATAATTTCATTGGCATGGACTATAAAAGGCCGCGCAGGATCTTTCTTTACTTCAAAGAAGGCTTCACCGATAAGGTATACTTCACGTATATCTTTTTTGAAATGCTTCGGGTAACGTAACATACTATGCGGCTGTAATACAATAGAAGTACCATCTTCGAGCACCACTGTCTTGGGTAGATCGGAAG
>CAMLLI010000937.1 GCA_946480685.1 uncultured Flammeovirgaceae bacterium
ACAGGTGAAGTAATTACCGATGCCCGTAACGATGTTGACGAGCGCGCGCAACCTGCTGTAAGCATGAACATGAATGCTACCGGTACACGCATCTGGGCACGCTGGACAGCTGAAGCATCTAGCAAGAGTCCTAAGGGAAGAATCGCGATCATGCTTGATAACACGGTATACTCTGCACCATCTGTAAATGGTGAAATTCCAAATGGTAACTCACAGATCTCCGGTAACTTTACTGTAGATGAAGCAAAAGATTTAGCAAACGTATTGAAAGCTGGTTCGCTGCCTGCACCTACCAAGATCGTTGAAGAATCATCGGTTGGTCCTACACTCGGTCAGGAGTCTATCCGTAACGGTATGATCTCCATCGTAGTTGGGTTCCTTATTATTATCTTCTTCATGTTGATTGTATATAACGCGTCTGGTTGGGTTGCCGACCTTGCCGTTATTCTTAACCTGATCTTCCTCTTAGGTATACTTGCATCGCTCAACGCTGCGCTTACACTTCCGGGTATTGCCGGTATATTGCTTTCACTCGCGATCGCGGTGGATGCGAACGTGCTTATCAACGAACGTGTTAAAGAAGATTTGAATGCCGGTAAAACACTTGATACTTCGATCCGTGCCGGTTATAAAAATGCATTTACGGCCATCATTGACTCCAACGTTACTACGCTGATCAAAGGTTTCGTATTGCTTGCGTTCGGTTCTGGTCTTATCTATGGTTTCGCGGTAACGCTTATCATCGGTATCCTCTGTTCGTTCTTTACATCGGTGTTCTTTACGCGTGTGATATTTGAATACTATATCCGCAGAGGCAAGAAAGTTAACTTCTCGATGGGCTGGTCTAAAAACCTGTTCCGCAGCATCAACATTAACTTCATTGGTAACCGTAAGATATACTATACTATATCTGGCGCGATCATCGTAGCCGGTATGGCGTTCCTGGCGGTAAAAGGATTCAACTATGGTGTTGACTTCAAAGGTGGCCGTACCTATATCGTTGAGTTTGCAAACGCTACATCACCTGCTGAAGTACGCGAAAGCTTAACAGAACCTTTCGGTGAAGCTCCTGAAGTAAAAACTTTTGGTGGTGAAACGAAATATAAAATCACAACGAGCTATCTGATCGATGATGATTCTGATAACGCTACCGTACAAGCTGAGAAACATCTTGAAACAGGTTTAGCGAAGATCAGCGGTAATAAAGTATCGGTACTTAGCTCATATAAAGTAGGACCAACCATCGCAAATGATATTAAAGTATCTGCGATCTGGTCGTTACTCGTAGCCGTTGTATTGATGTTCCTGTATATCCTGATTCGTTTCAGAAAATGGCAGTTTGCAATGGGTACTGTTGTGAGCTTGTTCCACACTGTATTGGTTGTGCTTTCTCTCTTCGTATTGTTAGAGAACGTAATGCCATTCAGCTTGGAAATCGATCAGGCATTCGTAGCCGCTATCCTTACGGTGATTGGTTACTCGATCAACGATAGCGTGGTGGTGTTTGACCGTGTACGTGAATTCTTGTCAATGAAGAAAAGCACAGAAGATACAGCAACGGTTGTTAACAATGCATTGAACGATACCTTAAGCCGTACGCTTATCACCGGTATGTCTACCATCTTCGTATTGTTGATCCTCTTCATCTTCGGTGGTGAGACGATCCGCGGATTTACATTCGCGATGTTGATCGGTGTATTGATCGGTACATATTCTTCACTCTGTATCGGTACACCAGTGTTGGTTGACTTCTCTAAAGACGACAACAAACAACCGGACAACAAAGTAACCACGGGAAAGGCAGTAACTGCTTAGTCCGAATATCATTTAATAAAACAGAGAGCGCTCCGCAAGGGCGCTCTTTGTGTTTACGTGTGTACGTGTTTAAGTGTTTACGGAAGGAGCGTGTTTACGCTGATACGTGTTTAAGTGTGTACGTGAGTTGGGAGTTGTTGCACTATATATAGCTTACCTTCACGTAAACACGTATCAACGTAAGCCCGTGTCAACGTAACATAAACACGTACACACCTAAACACGTTATTCGTTAACGCTGAAAAAAGAGATCGGAATCGGATTTGATTTTGCCGGCGGTTGGACTTGTTCTCCGGTACTTTCTTGCATTCCAGAGGGCTTCCCGGCGGATGGCGTGGTGGATGCTGGCGTTGATCTCGTAGCCAATTAATAACACAACGGTAACGAGTTGTATCCATACCATCAGCGCGATAAGTACGCCAATAGAGCCGTATACTTTGTTATAGGTGGCGAAGTTTGTTACGTAGTATGAGAAACCATACGATACTGCAAGCGTGAGCAATGTTGCTACCAACGAACCAATCGAAAAGAAACGCCAGTTGTAATGTATAGCGGGGCCAAAATAATATAGTGTAGATATAGCCAGGAAGAATACAATAAAGATCACAATGAAGCGAAGTGCAAAGAGCAGGAACACCGTGAACTCATCGATGTTAAGCCACTCGAACTGCATGATATAGTCTAATACAAACTGCCCCACAATGAGCAATGCTATAGCTAACAGCACAACAAAAGCGAGATTGAATGTAAGTCCGGTGGCGATTACGCGTGTCTTTACACCGCTGCGCCTTTCAATGGTGCGATAGCA
>CAMLLI010000938.1 GCA_946480685.1 uncultured Flammeovirgaceae bacterium
CCGTTAGAATGCCTATACCAATGGCTCCCCACACGGCTATATTGGTATAGTCGAGGGTAAGCTTTTGCTCCACCAGGTTACTGAAGGCCGGCAGAAAAAACATTACCAGTACAACGGATAGTATACCCGCCAATGCTGTTATAAGCACGGACTCACACAGAAATTGAACTACCAGCGAGTACCGATGCGCACCGGTAACTTTTCGAACGCCCACTTCACGCGAACGCTTCTGTGCACGTGCTGTGCTGAGGTTTATAAAATTGATACACGCTATAACAATGAGACATATACCCAGAATACCCAGCAAGCGCACCACTTCAATACGTCCGCCTGCAGGCACGCCATTATCAAACCGCGAGTAGAGCCGCATTTTACTAAGGGGGTATAAAAACACTTCCGTGTTGTGTTCATTGGAAGTATGTTTGCGCGCTATGTTTTTGATCTCTTCGTTAAACCTGCCTATATCTGTACCGGCTTTTAGCTGTACATAGGTATCGACTGAGTTGTTTCCCCAGTAAGTATCTTTCTCTCCTATACTTTCGAGGAAGTGAAATGGAATCAGGTATTGAAAATCGAATGTTGTATTAGCCGGTAAATCTTTCAGGATACCCGTAATGGTAAAATCGAATCTGTTATTCTCTTCCCATATTGTAATCACTTCGCCAAACGCTTCTTTGTCACCGAACAATTCGCGGGCAAAATCTTCGGTGAGTACAATTGAATTCGGATTGCTTAACGCTTTTAACGGATCACCTTTTACGAGTGGAAATGAGAACATCGTCAGAAACTGCGGATCCGTAAAGGCACCGTTGTTCTTCATCAGCTTCACATCACCTTTTGTAAAGAGAAACGCAGTGTTGTAATCAGCGTAGCTAACGGCACGTTCAACGGCAGCGTAGTCTTGCGTTACCGTAGGCGCCAGCACACGCGGTGTCCTGTCCCAGCATTGCAACGCACCGTCTACACGCGCGCGGTTCCACGCTTTGTAGATGCTGGCTTTGTTGGCATGGAACTCATCGTATGTAAATTCTTTGCCGATCCACAAAAACAATAACAGAGCACCTGTGAGACCCATCGTGAGACCGAGTACATTAATAACCGAAAAGCTTTTATTGCGCACCATAACACGGGAAGCAACTTTGAAATAATTGGCAAGCATATAGATAGGGATTAGATCAACCGAGAACTTATGTCTGAACAGAATACCGGGACGGCAGTAACGAATTATATTCCACACCAACCTTCTTCTTGCCTTTCGTTCGCCCAGTAACCGGGTATCTTTATGAAAGCGTTGCAACAGATCACCTTCAATTTCTTCGAGCAGGTAGTCCGGACAAAGTATACTTAGCATGCGCCATGCCCACGCAGGTTTGGCTTCTTTCATTGTCCTGACATTTTTAATTGCGGAATCATCTTCCATAACTCCAGGCGTGCCTCTTTCATATTGCGTAACATCGCAAGGCCCCCGCTGGTGATCGTATATATACGTTTGCGTCTCCCGCCCCGCTCGTTTGTTGCACCGCCTACTTTTGATTTGATATACCCTTTATCTTCCAGGCGATATAGGGTAACGTGCACGGCACTGAGATTAACTTCACGCTTCAGTCGCTTTTCAATTTCTTCAGTTATGGCGGCACCGTACGCATCTTCCTGCAGCGCTCCCACCATGGTTAAGATCAGCTCTTCAAACTCACCAAGATATTCCTTACCCATTTCCTTATATTTTGTTAAGTAAATAAAACGAAGATTTCTGAAAAGAGCAAATACGTGACAACGTATATCGTGACATCGTTTTCATGCACGGCTTATTTTTTTCTATGATAACCGTCAGGGAACAATCGTGTGAAGTACGTCATAACCTATGACTGCCCGGAGCATGCCGCGGCTGTTATGTTTCTCGTGCAACCCTTATAACTCTTATTATGTAAGCGATTGATTTAACACAATTAATTTACCCAAACCTCAATTATTTATGCTTAGAACTTTACTGTACTGCCGAAGAGTGTGGCTGTTAGGTCTCATCTTTGTAGCGATGACTGTGCCCTTATATATACAGGCACAGAATGTTGTAGTTACCGGAACGGTAACATCATCCGATAACTCTCCTCTACCCGGAGTAAATGTATTGGTGAAAGGAACCAGTACCGGTACCGTTACAGATGCCGATGGTAAATATAGTCTTGATGCCCCTCCTACCGGCACGCTGGTGTTCTCCTTCATCGGCATGAAAACACTGGAAACCGATATCAACAATCAAACCGTCATCAACATGACAATGGATGCTGATATATCACAACTTGATGAAGTGGTAGTGGTGGGTTATGGTACGCAGAAGAAAAGTGACTTTACCGGATCCATCTCATCTGTGTCAGCAAAAGAAATCAAGGCGGTCCCGGTGGCTTCATTGTCTCAAGCATTGCAAGGGCGCGCTGCAGGTGTACTGGTAACGCAAACCTCTAATGCACCCGGTGGCGGCGTATCCATTCGTATTCGTGGTGGCAACTCTATACAGGGAGAAAACGAGCCCCTATATGTAATTGATGGGTATCCTATTATAAATGAGAACGGACCTACCATAAGTCCCAACGACATTGAATCAATAGAAATTCTAAAGGACGCC
>CAMLLI010000939.1 GCA_946480685.1 uncultured Flammeovirgaceae bacterium
CTATAACACAACGAAAGACTTGTTGTTACCATCCGCTATACCACCTAATACCGGTTTCCCTACGCAATGGGACAATATCGGAAGTACATCGAACCGCGGTGTTGAATTGGGATTGAACAGCTATATCATTGAAGGAAATGATTTCACATTGTCGGCCAACTTCAATATAGGTATAAATCGTGCACGCATTGAAGAGCTTGACGGAACAAATGAACGCTTCTTCCAGTCTAACTGGGCCAGCACGGATCTTAACAACATCAACGATTTTTACTTCCGCGTAGGCGGACGTGTCGGGGATATTTTCGGATATGAAACCGCCGGCATGTATACTACAGATGATTTCGAAAGTTATGATGCTGCCGCAGGAAAATATATACTGAAAGGTGATGTTCCGAACTCCGGTTCTGTCGTAGGTTTTTCTAACATTCGTCCGGGGTTCCTCAAACTGGTGGACCAGGTAACAGTCGATACAAATGGTGATGGTATACCGGATGCAACGGATGGCGTGATCAACGCTGACGATCGTAAAGTGATCGGTAACACATTACCTAAATTTCAAGGTGGCTTTGGACTCAATGCAACCTATAAAGGATTTGATCTTTCGGCATTCTTCAACTTCCAGTATGGTAATGATGTATATAATACCGGTAAGATCCAGTACAACCAGTACAGACGTGTGACGTACGGTAACATGCTGAACACGATGAACTCCGACAATCGCTTTACCTATATCGATGTGGACGGTGCATATACAGGCACAGCCGGTGAGGTGGTAACGGATTTAGGACAGCTTGCTGAAATGAATGCCGGCAAAACCATGTGGTCGCATAACAGTTATGGTATAGCAGGTGCTGTCATTCATTCGTGGGCTGTAGAGGATGGATCCTTCATTCGCCTCAATAACTTGTCCATCGGATATTCATTGCCACGCTCACTCATCTCCAAAGCTGGTATGTCACGCTTCCGGGTATATTTCACCGGTAACAACTTGCACATCTGGACGAAATATTCAGGCTACGATCCGGAAGTAAGCACTTCACGCAGCACCGAGAATGCATTAGTGACACCCGGTGTGGACTACTCTTCTTTCCCAAGAAGCCGCTCCTATACGATAGGTGTTGATATCACTTTCTAAGTAAAGATCATTATCACAGGAATATGAAAATCAAAAATATTTTAATGGTTGCAACGGTACTGATGTTATCTGCTTGCAGCGATTTTCTGGAACCGGATTCACTTTCGACTTTCGATACTGAATATGTATACTCGAATGTGGATGATGCCAGAAAAGGAGTAAACGCTATCTATTCATATTTTGGTCAGGATGCATTTCGTTCACGCTTGTCCAATAACATGACGGGTAACACCGATATCGAGCATCAAAGCGGATGGGGCAACGGTGGCGATCGTTACCAGATATGGGACCTCAACGCATTGGCGAGTAACAAGGATCTTGATATTGTATGGACCTTTGCGTATCGTGCGATACGCGATGCGAATATATCCATCGAAGGAATTCTCAAGAGCAGTGCACTAAACTCCTCCGATCCTGCTACCTCTAAAACGATGCGCCATTTGTTGGGTGAAGCCTATACCATGCGGGCATACTGGTATAGCATGCTGATCTTTTACTTTGGTGATGTACCCTTTATAACGGAAGCTCCCAAGGCAGGAAACGATTTTTATCTTCCGAAAGAAGATCGCAATGTAATTCTCGCCGAGGTTATCCAGGACATGATCGATGCTGAAGCTGACATGCTTTGGGCCGATCAGACTCCCTATGGTATAGAACAGGTAAACCGCGAGTATACATTGGGAATGATTGCACGACTGGCCTTACAACGGGGAGGCTGGTATCTGAAGCCAGACCTTACCATGGCTCGTGAAGGTGATTACCTGGAGTACTACCAAATTGCAAGAGATTATAGCAAAAAACTGATTGACCTCAAAGATCGCCCGCTGCCAGCCGACTTTCGTCAGGTGTTTATGAACGAGTGCAAGTTTATATCACCGGTTAACAGCGATATACTTTTCGAAGTACCATTTGCCATTGGAAATGGCGATGTGGGTTGGAATATAGGTATAACAGTACAAGGCGGTACTACTGCATTGCATGACTACGGTTCTGGTAACAACTATATGGCTATACCACCAACCTATTATTTTTCATTTGACACGACTGACATTCGCAGGGATGTAACCTGCGCGTTGTATAAAGTGAATGCCAGTTTTGAAGAAGAATTTATCGGTGTGGGTACATCTGCGAATGCCACAAATATAGCACAGGGTAAATGGAGCAGACACTTTCTCCCTTCACCTCCCGGTAAATCTACAGCAAAAGGTACCGGTATAAACTGGCCGATGCTGCGTTATGCCGATGTACTGCTGATGTATGCTGAAGCCGAGAACGAACTCAACGGTCCGACTGGTGAAGCGCAGGGTGCACTTCGCAGAGTACGCCAGCGTGCATTTCCGGAAAACGCCTGGTTTACAAAAGTGGATGAGTATATCAATACAGTGTCTGCCGGTAAGGAATCCTTTTTCAATGCTATTGTGAACGAACGTGCCTGGGAATTTGGTGGCGAAATGATTCGCAAGTACGAACTCATCCGCT
>CAMLLI010000940.1 GCA_946480685.1 uncultured Flammeovirgaceae bacterium
GAAAAGCATCTTTACCGCTGCGATCTATAGCCTGTACACGCCATACATATACCATACTATCCAAAAGCATCGGTTCTGCCGGGCCGTATATAATTTGCGTAAGGTCGGTGCGTACTCTGAAAACAGGTTGTGAGGTTAACACAACATCGTTCGGATTACGTCCGACAGGCCGTGTTTCGTAAAGCGAAAATTCATATTCTGTTTCCTGTGCTGATGTTGGCGATGACGTATTGCGGGGCATCCAGGAGAAAACGATCTGCTGCGGAGTTCGCATCGGAATTTTACTTCCGCAAGGCGGATAATTGATTAGTGGCGGCTCGTTCTTTGCGAGATAATAAAACGCACTTCCAGCATTGCTTACCTGTTGATCCTGTCTGCGATAATCGTAAGCGGTAAAGGTGATCTGGCAAATACCTTCCGGTAACGCTTTTATTTTTTCGTATTGATCTTTACTATAGCCTATAAAATCGATATTACGGCTGTCTATATAGGGCGCAAGCTCTGCACCTGATATAACCGTAGGTACACCCGGATCAAGTGCTATAGGAGCAGGATTAAAAAAACGGGAAGTGCGCATAATAACCCTTCCATTCAGTTCCACTGTCATTACCAGTCGGAGCTGGTATATCGGTCGAGAAAGATCTCCCTGCTGTAGTATAACCCGGAGCTTGTCATTACCAGCTGTAGCATAGTCAGACAAATAGACCGAATACGGAGGCATGAGCTGCACGGTTGATCGCACAGCATAATTCTGACTCTGTGCCGTCACAGTATATAACAATAAGAAGAGAGTCGTCAGGTATAGGGTAAAAAATCTCATGTTCTAAAATCAACTTAACGTTCTAAATTACTTATCAACATGTCTACATCTTCTCCCCGTAAAGGACGGTACTCGAACATTTATATTATTTGATTCCTTGAAGGGTATTTAAAATAATATTGTAAGAGGAGTATTATAGCCCGCCTCTTAATAGAATAACCTTATGTTCAACAAGGGTATTGGTTGGGATTATCACCGTTGACGTATCGTTCGTGTTATAAAAAAAATAATAGCCTTTTGTTGCACCAATGTAGAGCAAAGAATCACTGGTTTTGTAAATCTTGTCGCTGTCGGTTTTAAGGGTAACAGAAAACTTTGGTTTGCCGAGCAGCTTGACCAAATCTGCTTTTCGTTCATTTCTGTATCCTAAAAAAGTAAAACTCAATACCAGCATGGAGAGGAAAAAAATACATATTTGTTGATCGGCTAACTCTTCGATTTTTCGATTACGCAGGCTGAAAACGGCCAGTAGCCAGGAAGCTACGAAGATGAAAATTAAGCAGTCCAGATCAAACTGGGATGTCGAGTCTTCAAGGGCAGCGTCAGTGCCGGAGTAATATTGTAACCGAAGTAATAATAGCCCTAGGGAAGCTAAAAGTGTAAGGATTATGAGTATATTTTCATTGATTTGCAATGTCAAAAAACGGAGAATCTTTTTGTTACTGCTTTTATATTTCTCAAAAAAACTGAGAATTTTCTCATTATCACTCGGTCCTTGTTTCTCTTTTTTATGGTATGCAATCAGGATGGCTAAAGCTAAATATCCGATAAGGTAAATGGTGGATGTAAATGTTAATAGGGAGAAAATGATTTCAGAAACCTCTACATAGTTCTGGATGGCCACTCCGAATTGTGAGTAATAGAAACTCATGTTAAAAAAACTTATCACTATGACCGCAATGGGTATAGCGGGTAAGAGCACTTTCAGTATATTGGCAAGTTTATTATTTTGATTCATGCTATATGTATATACTTTAGGTAAAGTGGTGATTAATAAACTACCTTGAGTTCTTCTGAAAGCAGAGACTTAACTCCTGAAGAGAAGACAATCTGAATTTTGTAGTCATAGATATTTCCAACTTTCACGTCTTTATCCTCAAACGAATTTAAGCTGGCTTCAAAGGTTTTATATATTCTGAATACGTCATCATTCATCCTTCTATAGATTACATACTTTGCAACCTCAGGTTCTTTCTTCCATTGCAGTTTAATGGATTTAGACTCGCGATTGATCAATGCCTTTAAATCCGTCACCGCTTGTCTCACGCCAGTTTCAAAATAAACTGCTTTGGAAATGACTTGGCTTGTATTGCCTGCACTATCGTAGACCTTAAGTATATATTGATAGGTCTGTCCAAGTATAGCCGTTTTATCGGTAAAGCCTGTTTTATTCTCTTTTATATTCCACGTTGCCACTTTGGATTTTAGTGTGTCAGCATCCGACTTTCGGATCAATTCATATTTAGCTACATCATCGCTAACGCTATTGATCCATTCCAGCGAAATTGCCTGGCTGTTATAATCGGTTTTCGTAAACACGGGAGCAGCGGGAGCGATTACATCAGGGCGCAGGAGCATGAGTGGTTTGGAGTAATCCGAATTGTTATAGTTCTTATCAACGGCCACTACGGTATAGAATACTTTTTTATTCAATACTTTGATATTGATCGTGTCTACAAAAGAAGGTGTTGGTAGAAAATGTTTCGTTGCTTCCACAGCTTCACCGGAAAGACTATTGGTAACAAACACCCTGTAGCCCATAATATCTTTGTCAGTATTGGCCTTCCATTTAA
>CAMLLI010000941.1 GCA_946480685.1 uncultured Flammeovirgaceae bacterium
TACCACCAGTATATTTTCGGTAGAAGCAAGATCGGTTGTAGTGGCGGGGTTGATATCAACGGACTGGATATCCGCAGTGGAGAAACTCAGACCGGCAGCAGCCTTGTTCGGGATATAGTTGAGTCGCGTGATGCCATCAAAGAAACCGGTCGCTGTAAACACAAGGTCCAGGTTCCCATCACCAGTTATATCTACAAATTGTATTTTCAGGTTGTATAGGGCAAGCGTTGTGAAGTTCAGGTAATTGTCTTCGATCAGTTTAAAGCGTGGCGTTGATGCCGTTCCAATATTTTCATATACCTGTATAGTAGCCGCAGTAACATCTGATGTATTCTGACTGATGAAGAGATCGTAGTCACCATCGATATCAAAATCAACAAAAGCGGGTACCGCGTTATCACCTACATCAATCATTTGTTCCTGCAGAAAATTTACTTTGTTGAAAGCAAACACCGGACTTGCGTTGGTGCCTGTATTCTTATAAACCCAGTTTGAGTTGGCAAGGTTGGTGCCAAGGTCAGTCTTGGTAAATATATTAGGCGTAATGATCAGGTCTTTCAATCCGTCAAAGTCGACATCTTCATAGTAAGGAGCAGGGTAAAGAAAGTTACTCGCATTCGGGGAAGGAAAATTCTGATCGGTATTGATAACCGGGTTGAGCAGATCGCCCTGGTTCTCTAACATAGAGAGCCTGGTGCAGGTTGCTTCCGATAGCAGAACATCTAGCTCGCCATCCTGTGTTACATCCAGCATCAGTAAACTTTTTCCGCCTGCATGTTCAACGCGTCCACCGGTATTACACTCGGTGCTATTGAAGGCAAAATTACCGCAGGTACATTCGGTGAAACCTCCCCATTGTATAGTAATCCTTTTGAAGTCAAGTGAATCACAACGACTGTGCTCTTCTATACCTAAGTTCTGATGATATTCAATCGTGCCATTGCCGGCAAAACGCACCGTAAAAATATCGAGGTCGCCATCTCCATCGGCATCCATAATGGTGGGCAGGTCGTCAAACTGAAGTTGCAGATTGATCTTCTCGTCCGAGAAACCCTTTGTTAACAGTACATCACTTTTTGCTCCGTTGTCATAAAATATATGATGCTTCCACGTCAGCGTTTCACCGGTAGTTGTTACGTTATCATATACCTTCATGCCGAGTATGTTGCCGGTAAAAATATCTTTGCGTCCATCGCAGTTAAGGTCGCGCAGCAACAGCCAGTTGGCAACATCACTGGGGAAGAACGATTCGTACTCCGGAGTGTATTGGTATGCGTTATCCTGATTCAGAAAAGTATAGATCTTGTTGGCCATGCGATCGAAGAGTACTAAATCTTCATATCCGTCCTCATTCAGATCCATCGTGTTATACTGCGCTGCGTTAAGTCCACCGGCCCATGGCATGTTGAGAGTTCCTTTATCCGTTTCAACGGGAATGCTTTGATCCAGCACATAGGTAAATTGTGCATAGGCACTGAGTGAGATGCAGAGGAAGAGGCAGGATAAAAATGGTCTCATCAAAATAATTTTTCTACCTGTTATAACGTAGTGGTCTGCGAGGCTGTTATCTTGCCACCAAGATACTTTTTCCGGTGCACAATCCCTATGCAGTTTTACAGCACCGGGCTAAATAAAAGACAGTATAATGATGATGGATATTGGAGACCTATATTCGAAATTTTTAAAGTCGGGCAAAGTATCAACGGATACACGACAGATCACTCCGGGCTCAATCTTTTTTGCATTGCGGGGCGATCGCTTTAACGCCAATGAATTTGCTGCACAAGCGCTCGAGAAGGGTGCCAGCCATGTGGTGATTGATGACGCAGCCTATAAAGTTGATGAACGCTGTATCCTAGTAGATAATGTTCTTGAAACGTTACAGAAGCTTGCGCGCCATCATCGCGATCAGCTTAAAATACCGGTGGTAGGACTTACCGGATCAAACGGTAAAACTACAAGCAAGGAATTGGTGAGCACAGTGCTGAGTAAAAAATTCAAGACCTATGCTACCAAAGGAAATCTCAACAATCACATTGGCGTACCGCTTACTATACTTGCAATCGATTCATCGTATGAGATAGCGGTGGTTGAAATGGGTGCGAACCATTTAGGAGAAATCGCACTGCTGTGTTCAATCGCCAACCCTACACACGGCTTTATCACTAACATAGGTAAAGCACATATAGGTACATTTGGCGGGTATGAAAATATAATTCGTGCAAAGTCTGAATTATACCAGCATCTTATCACTACGCAGGGAACGGTATTTATCAATTCGCAGAATGCTATACTGGCAAACATGGCCAAGCGTTTCAGTAGCCCGGTACTATATCCGGCAAAAGGAGATTACTATCATTGCGAGCTGATCGGTGCTGACCCGTTTGTAAAGCTCAAGGCCGAGAATGGCGAAGTAGTAACTACACACCTGATTGGTACCTACAATTTTGAGAACATGGCTGCCGCTTTATGCATCGGTAAATTCTTTGGTGTTGATAGTGCTGATGCCAATCGTGCTATAGCCGAATATATACCTTCTAACATGCGCTCGCAGATGGTAACGAAAGGTACTAACACGATAATACTGGATGCCTATAATGCGAAC
>CAMLLI010000942.1 GCA_946480685.1 uncultured Flammeovirgaceae bacterium
AGCTGGTGCGCTATAACAATGAATTACTGCAATTCTCCTATACCGTGTCTCATAACCTGCGCGGACCTGTAGTGCGACTATTAGGACTTGCCGGATTAGCACAGACCGAACAGGAACTCGCACAGGCAAAGCAATGGATCGACATGATGGTGAAGACAGCTGAAGAACTTGATCTTATCATTAAAGACCTGAGTAAAGTACTTGACCTTCGAAATGATCCAGACCGATATCTTGAACCGGTTGACTTCGAAAAAGAATGGAAGCAAAGTATAAGTCTGTTGCAGGATACTATCACCGGTCAGGAAGAAATCAATTATGACTTCAGCGCGTTACCCAACATCACAACGGTGCGTGCCATGTTACAAAGTACATTTTATAACCTGTTAAGCAACGCAATCAAATTCAAATCACCCGACCGTAAACTTATTGTTACTGCTACCAGCAAGCGGGTAAACGGTCACGCCATCATCGAAGTTCGCGACAATGGACTTGGCTTCGACACTAAACTATACCAGGAAAAACTATTCAAACTATACAAGCGATTCCACTCACACGTAGAAGGCCGCGGTATAGGTCTATATCTGATCAAAGCACAAATTGAAGCGCTGCATGGCACAATTACAGCAGAGTCTCAACCGGGAGAAGGTTCTTTGTTTCGGGTGAGTTTGCCGTTGCATGAAGAGTAGAGGCAATATTTAGCATCTGAAATGGATAGTAGTCAGTAGATCACTGATAATTTTGATTTCATATAATATTGGTTAAGTTTACCGAGCAGCTAGATGTTGATTGGTAATATACCAAGGCTGCAACACTTCGGGTGCATTCATATGATACGTTATTAATCGGGTGTAATGCTATACAATGACTCAACTAGGTGGTTTGCTCGTATTTCTTCTTCCACTTTTTATAATTCGCAGCCAACAGTTTTATAGCAGCCCGTATTGTAGGTGCCCAGTAATTGCGCACGCCTATACCATCCGGCGCAGTTATATACCGTTGTGAAATCAATACTTTCCGGGTTGCAATGTCGAATATGACCGCGATGTGTACACCCTGTTTTTTTGTTTTATTGTAACGTTCGGCAATAAATACGATTCCGATACCCTCGCTCTTAATTGATTCGTAGGCAGCTACCATTGCAGCAATATCAGATTTTCGTAGCGTACTGTCGCTCGGTACAAAGCGAATATTCGGTGTTGATAGCTCATTTAACTTTGACACGGAAGTAACATCAAAATTTATCCTGCTCCGCTGTAACGCTGCTGCCACATTATACTTCTCTGCCTCGACTAGAATCAGTGTATTCCATCCCTTGTAATAATCATGCAGATCCTTCTCACCGAATGTACCAACCATTTCTGAACGAGTATAGTCAATACCATACCAGGTAATTTCGGTATCGGTAAACAGATCATGCAGTGTATATACCTTCTGCGATAACGCAGGCGAATGCGTCAGCGTAAACAGGGTGATAAGTGTTATTATGAAAGAGCGCGGCATAAATACGGTAGAGCTGATAAGAACAGCAGTACAATTATAAGTGAAATATAGTTATACCACGAGTATACTATTTTTTATTTACTTCCGCTACCATATCCCTGATCTCCCGGATAACAAGTTCCGGTTCATCGGCATGAATGTGATGGCCGCTTTTGTTTGTGATGATGTGTTTAATCTGGGGGCATCCTGCAGCCACTGTTTGTGGAGATATACTTTGGCATCTGTGGCACCTCGTAAAAAAGCAAACTGAGAGGGCGGCATATTCGTTGCTGTTAGCACGGTGACCGGTATATTATCTGCCATTTTCAATTTTTGCATGATCTCCTGACTCGCTTGAAATTGCTTTGATTCTTCTCGCTGGCCTGGTGTCCACAACTCATTACTAGCTTCCCATTGCTTGCGTAAACTGTCAAATTGAAATTTTTCATGATCACTAAGATGCTCCTTAATTTCTTCATCCTGCCATTCCGGAGTCGCATCAATCAGTATCAATCCTGCTGTCTCCTCGGGGTATTCGTGCGCAAAGTACCGCACCATGTGTCCACCATAGGAATGTCCCACCAGTATATAGGGCGGTTCTATATTTTCCTGCTCCAATAGGATGTGTAATTCACTGGTAATGTTCGCTAGATTTCTTTCGCTATCAATTTGTTCCGAACGACCTAGTCCCGCGCGATCATATGACAGCGTCTGTGTGAATTCACTCACTCCTTTTTGCACAGCACGGAAGGTTGTAAGATCCGTGCCAAAACCTGCTACAAATACAACCGCCGGTTTGCCTTTACCGAGCTCCAGGAGATGCAATTGTTTACCCTGAATGTTTGTGAATCGGTCGCTGTCTTTAGAGTGACAGGCCGCGAGGATTATGAGTACAACAAAAGCCTCTTCATATAGGTATAGTTTGAAACATCGCATCAACGTCTCTCCACGTCACAAACCTATATATACTCAGGCTGTCGTCAGCTCAAGTACATTGGTCACCGGCAATTCAGAAGACAGTAAAGCAACTCGTTCGGTGTTTACAGGAATTGTTACCGTAAAAGTAGTAAATACATTTGGCTTTGTCTCGATATCGATGCTTCCGCGTAACGCCTGAATCGATT
>CAMLLI010000943.1 GCA_946480685.1 uncultured Flammeovirgaceae bacterium
ACCAATCCATTCGTGTAAAGCATGTTCAGGTCCGATCCGAAATAATACCAGTATCATAATGCGCAGGAGATTGCTGCCTATATTCAGTATAAATACAATGAAGAAGAATATGAGCAAGTGTAAAAATGAAAGCGACAATTTGCGTGTACGATATTGATGCGCGAGCAGGAACACTCCCATTAACAACGATGTTGCCAGCATGTTCAACCCGATGCACGCCTGGTCGACACTGAACGCAGTACCATTCAGGATCATTACATTTCCTTCCACCTGTATATTCATACCAACCTGCTCAAGCAGGTATCCCGCCCAGGCACTCAGTTGTAAACGAATCGGGAACCCCAGGATAACAATGATCTGCTGAATGAAGGGCGACATAAACAAAAGCAGGAATAACACCAGTCGGTCAAGTTGTCCCCATTGCAACTCCAGCAGAAACAGGATAAAAAAGAACAAGGCCAGAAAGTAAAACGTACGCACCGCATAGCTATAGGCTACGATACCGAGGAGAAACACAACGGCCAGGTATATATAGTTTATCCGTTGTCTTCCGCTGACGATCAGTACAAACGGAAACAGACAGAATCCAATCAGCACATTGCTCCCCGCGAGAAATTCGGGAGGAAAGGCAATAGCTCCTCCCGCTATTGCCAGTCCAGCCCAGCCGATCAGCCAACTCAGCTCGCGGCCCAAGACCATAATGATTCGCCAGTATGCTATCAGTACACTCATTTGTTACCAGCTTAGTTTGGACTGA
Source organism: uncultured Flammeovirgaceae bacterium (assembly GCA_946480685.1). Next base: position 758 of record CAMLLI010000943.1, read on the forward strand.
CGTATAATATATATTACAAAGAATGCGAACAGGATGATCAACGCCCATTCATGCGGTTCAGGCACAGCACCCGATGAATCTTTAGAGGCGTTTTTTAAACTGTCTTCCTTGTCGGCAATGCCGAAGCGGTCATAGTCCTTTTGTGTTTCCAGTACAATGAGACTCGATACCGGTGATACTACATACGCTGTAGCGGCTTCATCTACCAGTGATTCGTTTATATAGTCATCGTTAAAATAGTGTGTGCCGACTTTTCGCATGATATTATTATAGGCATACAATCGCGCGAGGTGATCAGGTGCATTGTTCTCAACAGATTTTTCGGCTTTAACTTTAGTGATCGTCATATCCGCTGCATGCAACACGATACTCTCTTCGGATTCTTCGGTTAGCGGAAAAGTCTGGTCTGCGAGATGATCGAGGAGTTCAGCCATTGTCCCATCCGCAAAGACAAGTCCACGCAGTTCACGAAATGTGTTGACGTATGTAGATGTACTCTTCCCTACATTGAACACGCGTACCTTCTTCCCCGAAGCAAAGAACTTACGAACGCTTTCGGCAAATATACTTTCCTTGAAGTCCTTTAAATGCGGAGACAGTTCTTCGCCTTTAGTAATCACAAGCGATGTCTTATAGTTTTTAACAATATGAAACGGGAACAACGAGAAGTTTTGCTCTTGTAATGCATCGGTAACAGTCTTCCAATTGGCATCCGTAAGTTGTATCATTTCCTGACCGGTATAGGTATATACTTTGTAGTGTTGAATAAGCTTTGATACCGCTTCAATCTCCTCGCGACTCCAGGTCTTGTTGATATCAAGATATAGTGTATTCAGCGTGACCAGCTCCAGCCGTGGCTGGTGCTTAACCAGTGAGTACGTATACCCATTGAAGGTAAAGTGATTTTCAGGGAGCGGAAGCGCTTTAAAGGACAATGAAAAATCAGGATCGTAAGGATGTTCGGAAATATAGTCTCCGTTCTTGTCGGCTGTAAAACCTTCTGGTAATTCAATGCCTTCGTGTGACCCAATGAACCGCACACGCGTTGTTTCGGTTGCATCTGACGCATTCGGACCGCGAAACGTTATATTGTTATAGTATATCTTGCCATTGGTTTCGGTCAGTGGTGAAGTGATGCCGATCTTTACTTTGCGCTCTTCATCCAGGTTACACGGGAACACGCGTACAGAAACCGTATTACCTTCCTGCCAATGGATCACGGATGGGTCGCGGGCCTCTACTCCTACAATTGTCTTATACGCCTCGGTTGCTTTTTGCTTCGAAGTAAGTATACCTTTCTCTTCTTTCCCGTTAATCCAAAGCGAAAGCGATGTCACCACCGATCCTTCCGGTAATTGAAAGGTATAGATTGCTTCCTCTGTATCGCCCCACCAGCGATTGGGTGTTGCATTGTTTCGTATGTTGATATACTTTTCTGTATAGGCAATACGAAGACCTGTATATATATCGACATCTGACAGGACATACGAAGTTGAGAGATTGTCACCCGACCACAGGCGTTCCTGTGCCTGGTGTCGTCCATTACCAAGTGCCTGCAGAATTTTTACGCGATCTTCCTGTGATAGGGAATTCTTGGCGAACCGGCTGGCTATATATACCAGCGGATCATGTTTTTTTGTTTCGCTCCAGTTAACCTGGCTGGGCATAAGGTCCCAATCGCCCCACAGCGCAGGAGTTGAATATACAAGATCGGATTTGAGCATGCGCTCTGTTATCCAGTCGTTCTTAACCGATTGTGCAATGGCTACCCATGCCGGTAACCCGATGTTGTTATACATAACCGATTGATTGGCGATGCGATCGATCTTTTCTGTACGGT
>CAMLLI010000944.1 GCA_946480685.1 uncultured Flammeovirgaceae bacterium
GCTTTTCAAAAAATAACAATAGATCAAAGTAATGGTGACCTGGTTTCTGATTCAACCATTGATTTACATGATTTGTATGCCAGGGATTTTAAGTTTGAAAACTATTGGGATGATTCATTGATAGTTCAGGAGAATATTATTTTTCTGGTAAACAATTCGATGTATTCATTTACCTGTTCTTACTTTAAAAACAATGAACTACAGGCAGAAAACGAGCGTAAGATTTTTTTCTCCTCGATTGACTTGCATGATGTTGACTCGGAACATCAATTCACAATTGAACGAAGTAAAAGTAAAGCAACGAGTGAGATTGTAGGCTATGTTTTTCGCTACATCACTGCAGGTATAGCGCTCTTGGCTATAATATTGTTTTTCCTGAAAAGATACCGCTTGGCAAAGTTGCTGGTAAACATTCTTTCGTGGGGATTTTTGGCATGGGGTGCGGTTTGTGTTGTGCTCTACATCGGTAATCTTTTTATGGGCAACAAAATGAACTCGCTATTGATCCCGGGAGTAATTTCCCTTGTTGTTGGCTTTGCACTTCAAAAGGTAAAGTCATTTTTAGCGAAACGAGCTTAGACTGCTTTTACAAGTTATTACACCGGTTGACTTTTGAGGGATACTTACCCTTGAAATGGCTGAATGATTTTTTTTACAATCGTAAAACTTTTCCCAACACCTTATCATCTTTATATCAGAAAACGGCAGTAATGCCTAAATCCTTCGAAATTAGACCTCATGGCCGAGACCTTACTCGACATCGCGATGATGCATTCTGAAACCGTAATTGCCCGGGCGAAACAAGGCGACCAGAATGCTCAAGGTAAACTGGTGCAGTTGTGGTACAAACGTATCTACAACTTCAGCTACAAGTTTTTTATGGATCATGACCTGGCCATGGAAGTATCGCAGAAAACTTTTATCTCGATGTGCCGGAACCTGGCTGGCCTGCAGGACATTGCCCGGTTCAAGTCATGGCTCTATAAAATTGCTGTAAACTATTGCCGCGAAGAAGCCCGCAAGACGAAAGGGAGCCGGTCGTTATCATTCGATGTGGTATGGAATCGTGAAGCTGAAGATTCGCCCAAGTGGGAGTCATCATCACAACGGTATGCTAACCCGGAAAGCCAATACCAGCAAGCCGAACTCTCCGACATTTTGCAGCAGGCTCTCTATGAATTGAGTGAAGAACAACGCGAGGTGGTGATCATGAAGGAATACGAAGGATTGAAATTTCGTGAGATCGCGGAAGTGCTGAATATATCAGAGAACACAGTGAAGTCGAGGATGTATTACGGTCTTGACGGATTGAAGAAAATTCTGGAACGAAAAAATATTACTAAAGATACGATTGGCTATGAGCTATAAACCTGATCAACACGATTGGATGGCTTACCTCTATGGCGAACTGGAGGGTGCTGAAAAAGAAAAGATGGAGCAGTATCTGTTATCGGATCCGCATGCACGCAAAGAGCTGGAGCAATACCAGCAACTGCGCAAGATGATGGGAACCGTAGAAGATAAAGAAGTAATTGCTCCACCGATAGTCGTGGGCGATAACCGCCAGCGCTTTATGTGGAATACACCGGCCGTGCGCATGGTGGCCAGCATTGCGGCTTCTCTTCTTATCATCATTCTCGTAGGTAAACTTACCGGAACACAAATCAGTATGTCGAACAACGAGTTCAGGTTGAGTTTTGGTGATGCACCCAAGAGCGAAGTTGTACAACCTGCAACGCAGGGGCTATCCGCCATGGAAGTGCAGAACATGATCAACGAGTCGCTTAACCAGAATAATATAGCGATGCAGGCAAGCTGGAAAGAAACGCAGCAAAAGCTGGATGCTTCCATTCGCAGTAACCTCGCGTCTAATTCCGGTAAGATCGACAAGCTGGTAAAAGAAGCTTCGAATGCTTCACAGGAACAGATCCGCCAGTTCGTATCAACATTACAGAATGAAAACACCGAAGTGGTAAAGAATTACTTTCAGCTTTCTTCCACCGAGCAGAAGAAATATATAGAAGGTCTGCTGGTTGATTTTGCCAAGTACCTGCAGCAACAACGCAACGATGACTTGCAGTTAGTGCAAACACAGTTGAAAGCACTAGAGCAGAACACCGACATGTTCAAGCAGGAAACCGAGCAGATATTAACCAGTATCATTACCACCGTGAATGGTGCCGAAGTAAAAGAAACAAAGTATTGATGATGCTAATCCGGTATATATACCGATAAAGAAAAATGAACAGACAATTTGATAATTTAAGGAATATGAAATCGATGATTCAAGTATTGATGAGCAGTGTGTTGGTACTGGTGATGGGAGCTCACGTTGCAACCGCGCAGAAGATTGATGACGAGCGCATGAGACGCGATATAAGTGTAGCGGAAAACGTGCTGGGTACATTGATCAAACAACAGTTCAGCAATCAGCGTACATTCTTCGCGCTCGAAATAAAAGGAAATTATCAGCCGGGGTACGGTGTGACTTTTTCTCTGCCGGCGGATTATACTACCCCGATCGCCTTTACCATTGGCTCGGGCATGCAGAACGGTGTAGTGGTATATAGCGATGAATTTGAAGAGCC
>CAMLLI010000945.1 GCA_946480685.1 uncultured Flammeovirgaceae bacterium
GAGTTTGCTACGGTGCCCAGCTCATCGCGCATAAAAGCGGTGGCCAGGTACTGCCGTCACACGCCCGCGAATACGGCCGTGCGAAACTCACCACAGTAGATCATCACAACACTTTACTCAAAGAGATTGCACTCGATGGCCAGGTGTGGATGTCGCATGCCGACACGATTGCTTCCGTACCTGATTCTTTCGAAGTGATCGCTGCCACGCCTTCGGTAAAGGTGGCGGCCTATAAAGTGAAAGACAAAGAAGTATATGGTATACAGTTTCACCCGGAAGTAACGCATACGCTGCAAGGCAAAGAGCTGCTCCGGAATTTTGTAGTACATATCTGTAACTGCAAGCAGGATTGGACACCCGATCAGTTCGTAGAAACATCGGTAGCCGACCTCAAGAAAAAGCTGGGCGATGATAAAGTGGTAATGGCACTCTCCGGTGGCGTTGACTCTACGGTAGCCGCTATACTTATTCATAAGGCCATTGGCAAGAACCTGCATTGCATTTTTGTAGACAACGGTTTGTTACGTAAGAATGAATTTGAGCAGGTACTCGATTCATACAAACACATGGGCCTCAACATTAAAGGTGTTGATGCAAAAGATAAATTCTATACAGCACTGAAAGACCTTACCGATCCCGAAGCAAAACGCAAGGCAATTGGTAAAACCTTTATCGATGTATTCGATGAAGAGTCGCACCAGCTTACCGATGTGAAGTGGTTAGGACAAGGCACTATATATCCGGATATCATTGAATCAGTTTCCGTAAAAGGTCCTTCGGTAACCATCAAGTCGCACCACAACGTGGGCGGTTTGCCGGCAAAAATGAAACTGAAAGTAGTGGAGCCTCTTAACGCACTGTTTAAAGATGAAGTGCGCATAGTAGGTAAAACACTCGGTATAGATCCTGCTATACTCGGTCGTCATCCGTTCCCGGGCCCTGGTCTTGGTATACGTATACTCGGCGATATCACAGCCGACAAGGTAAAGATCCTGCAGGAAGTAGACAGTATATTTATAAGCGGATTACGCGAGCACGGTCTCTATGACAAGGTATGGCAGGCAGGCGCAATGCTGTTGCCGGTACAATCCGTAGGTGTCATGGGCGATGAGCGTACGTATGAACGCGTAGTGAGTCTGCGGGCTGTAACGAGTACTGATGGTATGACAGCCGACTGGGCACACTTGCCGTACGAATTCCTGGCGAACGTCTCCAGCGATATTATCAATAAAGTGAAAGGTGTAAACCGCGTGGTATACGACATCAGCTCGAAACCGCCGGCTACCATCGAGTGGGAATAAAATTATATACTTCAGCAAAGTGCCTGCTATAGCGGGCACGGCTGAAATATACCTCCCGGCAGTAACTTTAGAATTATGAAGCACACGAGCATGATCAATAAAAAGCTTATACTTTGTCTGTTATTTTTTATACCCGCCCTGGCATTTGCACAGGTAACCGACTATAACCGGCAATACTTCAACGCCAAACAACTTTTCAGAGAAGGAAAGTATAACCTGGCGATGGAGGCTTTCAAACCGCTGATACCCTACGCATCCAACAACCAGTTTTCTGAGTACGCTGCGTTTTACTATGCACTCGCTGCGCACAACCAGGGCTATAATGCAGTAGCAAAAGATATGTTCAACCAGCTGAAGACGCTTCATCCGGATTGGGACAAGATGGACGAAGTAAATTTCTGGTTAGGCAAAGTATATCTGGACAATAAAGATTACTTCCAGGGAATCAAGATACTCGCTTCCATTAAAGACAAGAAGATGGAGAAGGAGATCGATGCGCTGAAAACAAAAGCACTCGCTCCGGTAGCGGACGTAGAAACGCTCAAGATGATGCGCGAAGAATATCCGAAAGACGAGGTGGTAGGTAAAGCACTCGTAAATGCACTGGCTAAAGATATGGCCGATAAAGACAGTCGTGCATTACTGGAGACACTCATCAACCAGTATAATTTGAAACGCTCGGATTATTTCCCGGAAACACCGAAGACTATACATAAAGATACCTATACCGTTTCGGTGTTGTTGCCTTTTATGGTAAATACACTCGAGCCAACTCCGGGTCGTAAACGCAACCAGATCGTACTCGATTTTTATGAAGGTATGAAACTGGCGGCTGATACATTGGCAAAACAGAATGTAAAGATCAGTCTGCGTGCGTATGATACAGATCGCAATACCGAAAAGATCAAGTCGCTTTTAAAGACGGATGAGTTAAAGAGTTCGGATCTGCTTGTAGGTCCGTTCTTCCCCGAAGAGAATAAAGCGATCCAGGATTTCTCACTGGAGAATAAAATAAATGTGTTCAATCCGTTCTCGAACAACAGCGATATGATTGGCACAAACCCGTATGCATTTTTATACCAGCCGTCCGTAGAGACGATGGGACGAAAGTCAGGCGAGTTTATGGCAGCGAGTGTACGCAAGAAAAACTGTATTGTATTCTATGGTACATCGCGCAGAGATTCATTGCTGGCTGCTACGTTCGTAGATAAAGCGCGCGAAAAAGGTTTAAAGGTCCTCGGCTCGCACCGCATTACAAAAGACAATCTCTCAAAAGTTGTCGGTAC
>CAMLLI010000946.1 GCA_946480685.1 uncultured Flammeovirgaceae bacterium
AGCAGCAGGGAATTGATCCTGGCATGACCGATGTGATAAAGAAGATCGATTGGGAGCCAATCATTCGAAACTCTGCCGTACATGGATTGATCTCGGGTACTGCAACCTGGATTGCCGCCAATCCAAAGTATAAAAAGCTGTTGGACAAAATTGAGCAAAAGCTCGGTATAACGGATTGGGTCAAGGACAAACAGCGATTGATCGATTACCTTACGGGAGCGTCTTCCGGAGTTATGACCCGGGAGATGATGAAGAAAAAGATGCCGGTAGCATTTATGGAAGCCCTGAAGAAATTTGGAAAGACAGAAGATCAGATTCTCACAGATTTCATGACCTATCACAACGGCAGGGCTGGGCAAAATTTCTTAAATGACCTGAACTATTATCTTCTTGAAAAGAACACTTACAAGTTAACACATGAAGAAGCTTTTGCTTTGTGGGGATATACAACGAAGTTTTTCTATAGAAAACTGAATGACAATCTCAGGAAAGGTATAAATGCCGATAAGACAGAGGAAATTACAGCGCTGATAAACAATGCGCTGAAGAAATTACCAAACTATAGCGGACCCCGGGTTTATAGAGGGATTGTGATAGAGCAACCTGCGTTGCAAGCTTTTCTTAAGGATTATAAATTGGGAAGTGCCAAGGTATGGAATGATTTTACCTCTTGCGGTGGTTCGATGAGTGCATCATTCAGTGGTCGCGCTGAAGTGAATGTTATATTTGAAATTGCACATACTACCGGGAAAGAAATATCGGACTTAGCAGACGGTGTTATGTATGGAAAGATGCCAAGACCGGAGATATTGATCAAAGCCGGGAGTCAATTTAAGGCAATTGCAGATCCGTTTTTTGATCAGTCATTGCAGAAGTGGATAATTAAAGTTCAGCAAATTCTATAGTATATGGAGTTATCGGAGGCTAAACAATTTTTTAAAGACAGACTCAGGCTTGCGTTGAACGATGAGCGGCAGCCTGTGCCAGATATACTTGAAGCAGACAAAGTATATGAGTCTATATATTATCGGGAAGCACAACGCGGTTGTCGAGACCTCCGGTATAAACTGGTGAAGGATTCAAACGATCGTTTTGTTTTGGATTACTATTTAAAAACAGATGATTACGCTACGCATAAACGAATTGATGCAGATGGTAATTTAATAGAGTTGGAAAATTTTGAAGGCCAGTTTGGGTGGCCGGTATACGAAGATAAAGATGCGACAGAAAAAGAGCATCAGCGAATCAGGGCGCATAACCAGATGGTGTATACCATTCTAAAAGAAAAAGGATTTGAAAAGTAATCGCACAGTGAAAAGATATATAGTTATAGTTCTGGGGTTGTCGGGAGCTGTATGCTATGCACAGCAAAACATACAGGTTTATTTTGCCGCCGTTGCTCAACAACAACCCACAACCCCCTTCACATTCGATCCGGCAGTAGGAGAGAACCGCTATATACAGGAATTGTCACCTTATCTGGCTGATACGTTGGTGACCGTGCGTTCAGAAGCATATCTTTTAGTAAGTCGCCTGGGACAGAGCAGTAAACAAGCTAAGGTTCGGAAAGAAGTGGTAAAGATACTTTTGAAAGGCTGGCGCGATAAAGATACGGGTGTAAACGGGCGGGTAGCCAATGCGTTGTTAAGATTTAATAAAGATGATTTTGATAAGACAGCATTGGAAGATATCCGGTCACTGAATGGTACGGCAAAAGCTTATACCGGCAGACTTTTCAAACTTATAGGAAAGCTTGATATGCGTGATCAGATCAATACCATCAGAGCACAGACGCAAAATCAGCAAAGTCCGTTGTCCAGACAGGATGTGTGGTTGGCTTATGTCGCGATGGCGAGAATGGGCGATGCGCTCTCCGAACAAACCGTTATGGATAAGGCGAACAAGCTGGGCTCGAATGATGATACGATATATGAATTGTATCCTGACCTGGTATATATAGGTTCGCGCACAACGATCGACTTCCTTGTAAAGGAATTATACAGCGAAGAGAACAATTGCTCGTCTCCGGATGCTGAGTCTGACCGACCCATCAACTGTGCGTATCGCATTATGGAGATGCTGGCACCTGTTATTAAAGATTACCCTGTAGCCATAAGTAAGAGTGGTGATCTGGTGGAGAAAGATTATCCGAAGGCATTGGCAACAATCCGTGGTTGGTTTAACGAACGCAACGGCAATTATACTATCGTGAATCATTGATAACACGTGTGCGCTATATGAAGAATATTTTTACGAATACAGGTTGGCGTAACATAACGATGCAGGTGTTTTTCCTGTTTGCTGCACTTGGTCTATATGCGTGCTTCCAGGAGGAGACTATACCTGTAGTAATTGATTTCGCCTACACGATCGGGAATGAAAATTATACTACACCGGCTCGCATCAGTATCACCAATAACACCACCGGTGCTGAAAAGTATCAGTGGACATTTGAAGGAGGACAACCCGCTACATCTTCGTTGCGTGACCCGGGTATTATTACGTTTACCGAAGCGGGTGCACATACAATTACCCTCGAAGCATGGAGTGAAGATGATCGCCAAAGTAAAACGATTTCCATCAC
>CAMLLI010000947.1 GCA_946480685.1 uncultured Flammeovirgaceae bacterium
TTCAATGAAATTGTAAGTAAAACGTCCTTCAAGGAAAAGGAAGAGACCGAGCGCTGGAAAGAGATCACCGAGAAAATGTATTACCCGATCGATGAGAAACGTAATATCATTTTGCAGCAAGACGGGTTTATGGATAAAGAAATTCTCCGCGTAAGCGAACTTAAAAAAGAAGATCGCCCGTTGAACCAGAAGTGGTCATGGGACCGCATTCTCCGGTCATGCTTCATCAAACAGGCCGATGTACTCCAGGGTATATATCTCTTCGAAGATGATTTTGACATTGAGACTATCCGTAGGAACTATGATTTCTATGAGCCATTAACCGTTCACGAATCATCATTGTCACCTTGCGTACACGTTATACTGGCTTCAAAGCTTGGGTATAAATCAAGCGCATACGAACTATACCTGCGCACCGCGCGCCTCGACCTCGATGACTATAACAACGACACGGAAGAAGGCTGCCACATCACTTCGATGGCCGGTACCTGGATGAGTGTAGTAAAAGGATTTGGTGGGATGCGCGTGCGCGATGGCAAACTATATTTCAATCCGTTCATTCCCGATCAATGGAAATCCTATTCGTTCCGCATTGAGTTCCGCGGACGCGTATTGAAAATAAAAGTGAGCAAAGACGGAGTCGAAACAAAACTCGAATCAGGCGAACCGCTTGTCATTGATGTGAAAGGCGAAGACGTACAGTTGAAGAAATAACTGCTGGCTGCAAGCTACCAGCTGCTGGCAGATTGTATTAGAGGATCGTTGGTACTACTAATATCGTGTCGATAGTATTTACGAAGCCTTAGTGCAAACTACCTGCAGCCAGTAGCTGGCAGCCTGCAACCCAAAAAGATATCGATTTGAGACGTTATATACTAAGCACCATCCTGCTTCTTCTTTTGTGGACCACTGTTGAAGCGCGTCCGGTTCAGTTTATAGGTGCGGATCATCGGGATATACAGTATACCGGGCGGATTGATTTTTCGAATCCGAAGTTGCCGCGTTTCTGGACGGCAGGTGTATATATACAGGTGAAGTTCAAAGGTACTTCGTGTTCGATTATTGTGAATGATGAAGAGTTAGGAGGCAAGTCGCATAACTACCTGGAGATTGCGATCGATCAGCAGAAGCCGTTCCGAATTCAAACGACTGGAAAAACCGATACAATCGCGATAGCAACCGGTTTACAACGGGGTGCCCACACGCTTACCATATGCAAGAACACGGAAGCGCTCATCGGTTATCTTGAATTTGCCGGACTGCTCTGCGAAGGTATATTGCCTATGCCCGCAACGCCACAGCGCAAGATTGAATTTGTCGGTAACTCCATTACTTCCGGAATGGGCAGCGACCTGTCCGTTGTACCTTGTGATAGTGCAGAATGGTATGATCAACACAACGCCTATTTCAGTTACGGACCAACGGTTGCGCGAGCGCTGAAAGCACAATACCATTTAACATCCGAGTCAGGTATAGGACTCATGCATAGTTGCTGCGATAAACCGTTTGTAATGCCACAGGTATTTGACAAAGTAAACATCGCCACGAATACAATGTCCTGGGACTTCTCCAAATATATACCAGATGTTGTTACCGTCTGTCTTGGTCAGAACGATGGTATCCAGGATTCTGTAAAATTCTGTACAGCCTATGTTGATTTTATTCACACCGTTCGCAAGCACTATCCATCAGCGCAGATTATATGCCTTACGAGTCCAATGGCGGATGCAGCTTTAACAAAAGCCCTGAAGAATTACCTCACCGGCATTGTAAACCATACCAACGCACAAGGCGACAAGAAGATAAGTAAGTATTTTTATTCGCGCAGTTTCAACAGTGGTTGCGGAGGTCATCCCGATCTCAAGGAACACCAGCTCATCGCCAATGAACTTACTGCATACATCCGCAGTGTTATGAAGTGGTAAGCTTTTGTAGACGGGGCAAGTCGGACATATAGTGTATGCAAATTCAGATCGTACCATATCAGCAACAGTATGACGATGCTATCGCCAGTCTCATTGTGTCCATCCAGCAACATGAGTTTAATATAAAGATCACACTCGCAGATCAACCCGACCTGCAAGACATCGATAATTTTTACCGGAAGGGAAGTGGTAATTTCTGGTGCGCCCTCTCTCCGAAGGGAGAACTGATCGGTACCATCGCCCTCATCGACATCGGCAACGGGATGGGCGCCATCCGTAAGATGTTTGTAAAAAACGAATGGCGCGGAAAAGAAAAAAATGTAGCACGTGCCCTATTGAACACACTCGAGTTGTGGGCATCACAACACGCCATCACCGCCCTATACCTTGGCACCGTAGAACAACTCAAAGCCGCCCAACACTTTTACGAACGCGAAGGATTCACCCTCGTAGAAGTTCAAAGCTTACCAGCACAGTTCCCAAGAATGGCCGTAGACACTATCTTCTATAAAAAGATACTTAGTTAAGTATATAATAAAAAAAGATGCGCCAGCATCCCTGGCGCATCTATAGCGAGACGTATACTTGATCCTGTTTACTTCTTACCTCTTCTTCTTACTTCTTACATCTTCCTTCTTACTTCTTGCTTCTTA
>CAMLLI010000948.1 GCA_946480685.1 uncultured Flammeovirgaceae bacterium
TGCCGGCTTTGTCGACCCGGCATTATGGAAGAACAGAGAAGCCGACCCGACTTCCTTACGTTTAGAGTTCGATGGCATGAAAGGCCGGGGCTGGCTCATGAAGTGGCTACCGGCACGCGCATACGACAATGCCATCTATGCAATATTTTCAAACCCCATCGGCATGGACGATGACCAACTCAAAAACGGCTGCTCCATGATCATCGATCCCTTCGGAGATATACTCGCAGAATGCCGCACCCTCGGTGATGATTTTGTAACCACTACACTAACACCTGAAAAGCTTACGCAAGCAGGTGGATATAGGTACATCAAAGCCAGAAGGCCAGAGTTATATAAAGATATACTTGGGCAGGAGCATGAGGCAGAGCAGAAAGTGGTGTGGATGTAGAGGTAATTAAAGGACAGAAGACAGACATATTCATCAGGTCAACAAAGGTTCTTGGTATACGAAGAACTGAAATACTACACGTTCTTCTATGCCTATAGATTTACCACCATTATCATTAGAACATCTACGCAATTTTCAGCGTGATTCACTAGGTAAATCGATGGCTTTGATCTTCCAAACTCCCTGCTGCTTTTCGTATAGCGTAATGACTAGGCTTTTTAGTGGATCGCGATACTTCTCGTTATATTTTTGGTAATATATTTCTTCCCAAACGACAGTAGCATGGATAACTCCTTCATTGCTTTTTATTTGGTTAAGTTCGAAGTGAGAAAATGGGAAGGGATGATTTTTCGCAGCTTCCAATTGTCCTTCAGATAGTTTAAAAGGTCCACATTTAAAAAAAAGAATACGGCGTACAGAGTAAAGATCATACCTTTTCTGCCCAACCTTTTTATTCATATGATCAACCAAGCTGTCTATATCAACCGCAGCATAGAACAAAGTGGTGTCAGATATAACAAAAGACTTTATAAGTTTATGGGTAATGGCCACAGGACTTTCGTCAATAACCGGTTTGTTATTGCATTTCGAGCACGCTATCAAAACGACAAGGATGGCAGCGGCTAGGCATGATTTACTCGTTCGGAGATTCATCCTTAATTATATTATTCGAATAAGCATTCACGTAATCCTTATTAGGCATATTGTTTTCTTTTAAGACGGCCCCCCTCGGTGTACCAGCCTGGATAACTCTTTTAAGATTACTGAACAAGAAATTAGGAGTCGTCACATTAGCATCATACCGCACAGCTCTATATGGATTTGGTGCAGCATTCACCTTTTCGGTCCCATTCAAATACATAAAGCCTGGAATTCTATTTAAGGAAGCTTTTGCAAAATCACTGCAATTGAACTTTTCTGCGTTATACGTCATTCCGCTTCCTTGTTCGTACTGCTCATACAATCTGGCATTTTCCTGCTCAATCGCTTGGGTAATGTATGGAGTAGCGTATACTTGGATAAGTGCATCAGGTGCATTCCGTTCGTGAGGAAAGCGCTTTAAATCTTTGATCTTGACATTTTCAAATTTACGGAGGGTGCCTTCAACATCTCGATCAGGATTTTGCGGACTGCCACTTCCTGTAAAACTGTAAACAGTTACTGTTCCATCCTTTACCTGACGAGTCTGAGTTTCGCCATTTTTATCTTTCTTCTTCTCCGTTCTATAATTGTCAAAAGCTATAGACACATGTCCAATTTCGCCTGATTTTGTGTAATAAACAATCAAATAAACATCATTTCCGTCAGGGTCTACGAGTGCTATAGGATTATTCAGAACGTATGTATATGGACTATGTGAATTATACTTTTCTGACATATAGTCAATCGCTTGCCACCTACCGATCTCTGGCATATACTTTCGTGCACCATAATCCAACCAACCGAGACCAAGCGATGTTTGATCCTCTTTGCCGTTGTATTTATAATTCTGCGATAAACTATTTTCTCTCTGACTACTATTGAATTCTAGTCCAAAAGGATAATAATCCTGAGTTTGGATAACAGGGGACTTAACCTGCTCCACCATAAAATCATCAAAATATACTTCATAAGGATTCGTGCCCTGTTCATTTGATAGGAATACATATATATAACCTGGCTCAGTGATCGTAACATTACCCGATAACAACTCATGCGCTACATCACTACCATCCTCCTTGGCAATAGAACTCATCTGTCTGAAACCGCTCTTCGATGGTATCAAAGTATAATTACGATCATATACCAACCAGCTCAAAAATGCCTTCGGGCTTGCCTCGCTGCTGCTTGATGTATTTTGTGTGGCATCTGCAGGGAATGGGAACGAACTTGTGCTTGCGGCATAATTACCTCCGTCCACAACGGTGGTACCCGGTGCTGTACCAGCGGCAATCTGCATGATGAGTGTATTCAAGGCCGCGGTACGGTTCGATTCATTCGGATCTATATACTTTGCATATACTTCCATCTTTATAACATCACCCGGCATTACACTCAACGATTTTGCCAGGCCGTATATTTCATTGGCCTGTCCGCTTAGACGTTGTGCACCACCCTCTACTTGTGTAGGCTTGGAACCTTTGGTATGGTCGAACAAGAAGTGATTTACAATTCGCGCGTTATCGTATCTTAAAAACTTCCCTT
>CAMLLI010000949.1 GCA_946480685.1 uncultured Flammeovirgaceae bacterium
TCACTCACTTCGCAGCGAGTTCACCGGGTTGGCGCGTGCTGCTTTCCAGGTCTCATAACCAACGGTGAGCAACGTGATGGCTAGCAGTCCGAAGAGGCTTAGCAAAAAAATGAGCGGACTGATCACCGATCGATACGCAAAGTCATTTAACCAGCGGTCTGCCAGGAAATAGGCTACGGGTATAGCAATGATCGATGCGATGAGAAATATCTTCATGAAAATCCACACAAACATAATTACCACCTGTTGTACTGCTGCTCCCAATACTTTGCGTATGCCTACTTCTTTTGTTTTCTGCTCAGCGGTATACGAAGCAAGTCCAAATACACCCAACGCTGTAATGACGATCGCCAGCACGGCAAAACTTTTCGCGAGCGATGATACTCTTCGTTCAGCCAGATACATTCTGTTAAACTCATCACTTACAAACCAGTAATCAAAACCAACACCTGGTAAAATCTCTTTCCATTTTTTTTCAATCGATCGGATCTTCTCCTGAAAATTTCCCGGCGGTAATTTTATATAGGCAATGCGATCTATAAAGTGTACATGCGGATTCAACACCAACGGTTCGATCGCCTGATGCATGGAACGGAATGGAAAATCTTTTACAACACCAATCACTTTAAAAGAGCGGTTGCTGCCATTGTTATTGTCGTTCACTTCAATCACCGTGGTGCCAAGTAATTTTTCAATAGGCTGCTTTAATGCTTTTACAGCTGCTTCATTCATGATCAATGCGTTTGAATCTGCAAGATTGCCTGTCTCAAAATCACGGCCTGCTATAAATTCCAGCTGGTATGTTTTGGCGAAATCAAAGTCAACGTTAAGTTGATTCCATTGGAGATTTTTATCTTCTATCTCCGGAAACTTGAGTGTTGTTCCGATCCAGCCAAAGTAATTGAGTCGTGGCAAATGATTCGCCATCGTTACATGTTCTATATCTTTATCCTGCAACACCAGTTGCTTGAATGCTTCAAACTTATCCTGTGGTGCTGTTCCACCATAGCGTATGGACAACAACTGACTACCCTGCTCATTAAGTTTCGTATGCTGCATGTGTTCCATCTGCCGGATCACCACGAACGTTGATATGATCAACACCAATGAGACTGTATACTGAACGGTAACAAGTCCTTTGCGGAATAACTCTGCTCCTATACCCTTTACAACTTTACCTTTCAGGACTTCCACCGGCTTGAAAGCGGATAAATATAGGGCGGGGTAACTTCCGGACACAAATGCCATAAACAATACAATCGCAACAACGATGAGCAACATATAGGGATTGAATAGGGATGTAATGGTAAATGATTTATGCGCCAGTTGATTGAATGGTTGTAAAAATATAACGACCAGCAACAACGAAAGTATAAATGCACCGAGCGTCATCAACACCGATTCACTGAAGAACTGCCACGCTATTTCCCTGCGTTTGCTGCCCAGCGATTTACGAAGTCCTACTTCTTTTGCCCTGCGTGCCGACCGCGCTGTTGCCAGGTTCATATAGTTTATGCATGCAATGATGAGAATAAGTATAGCAACCGAACTGAAAATAGTAAGATACTTCTTGTCACCACGAATACCGCTCTCCCATAAATTCTTCTGATCGAAATGCAGTGACGACATTTTTGCCAGGAATGGTTTAAGCTTCCAGCCACCGGCAACAAAACCGGAATCACCCTGCGCCATCTGGTTCGCCCACTGTTGAAGGTCTTTCTCCAGCGGTGCTATATCTGCGTTGTGCTTCAGGACAATATAGCTCTCAAAGAATTCGCTGTCACGGAAGGTAGTGCCTTCCATGTAGGCATCAAAATTCGGTCGCACATTGCGCAGGGCATTAACATTTAATATATAGTGTGGCTTGAAGTGCGAGTTGGAAGGAAAGTCTTTATATATACCGGTCACCACTACATCAATCTCTTTGCCATCGGTTGCCCAGTTGTGTTTTACCGTTACAATTTGTCCGATCGGGTCTGCATCATCAAATAATTTATGAGCACCGGTTTCGCTGATCACGAGGGTATTATAGTTTTCAAACATTTTATCGCGACTGCCCTGCAGCATTTCAAACGCAAGTACTTTATCAAAGCCCGGTTCTGCCCAACGTA
Organism: uncultured Flammeovirgaceae bacterium; assembly: GCA_946480685.1. The sequence continues at coordinate 2,112 of CAMLLI010000949.1, forward strand.
CTTCTTCGGTCAGTATAATTTTATCGTTTGCCTTGTGATGGAAGGAAGTCGGGTAGCCTATATAATCAATGCGTATACCTTGCAGAACTTCGCTGCGGGTTTCTTTCAGCTGTTTGATCCAGTAGCCGGGCGCTACGGTATTATCAAACTCCTGTCCATCTGAATTAGTAAAGGTACATCCTATGCGATAGGTATCGGCAGCATACGGATGCATGGTGTCATACTGTAACTCGTCACTGATATATAGGAATATAAGAATGGCGCAGGCGAGACCAAGAGCAAGTCCAAACATGTTTAGGGCAGCAAAAAGCTTTTGCCGCTTAAAGTTGCGCAGAGCAATGAGCAGATAGTTGCGGATCATAGCGGTGGGGATTAGGGTCTATTAAAAAACGATGATAACAGCTGAAAATGTTATCACCCACCTGGAATGATTTTTCCCGAAGGAAAATAGTTCTACTTACGC
>CAMLLI010000950.1 GCA_946480685.1 uncultured Flammeovirgaceae bacterium
AAACAGAAAACACTTCAGTATAAAGGACCACTTTTCAAGTTCAAAGTGCGCGATAAAGAACTTGGTATACAAACGCATTCTGAATCACTTTCTCATTTACAGATTCCCAAAGTATCACTTCCTAAATATGAAGCCTGGGGAGAATTACTGCAATGGAATTTACAGGAAAACGTACCGGGCGAGTTTCCTTATACAGCTGGTATATATCCCTTCAAACGCGAAGGCGAAGATCCAACCCGCATGTTTGCCGGTGAAGGCGGACCTGAACGAACCAACCGCAGGTTTCATTATGTAAGTATAGCGATGCCTGCAAAGCGTTTGTCTACTGCATTTGATTCGGTAACACTCTATGGTAATGATCCTGATTACCGGCCGGATATATATGGCAAAATTGGTAACTCAGGTGTAAGCATCTGCTGCCTGGACGATGCCAAGAAGCTATATAGTGGTTTCAACCTGGCCGATCCAAAGACATCCGTGTCCATGACGATAAATGGTCCGGCTCCTATGTTATTAGGATACTTTATGAATGCAGCCATTGACCAGCAATGCGAACTATATATCAGACAGAATGGTCTGGAAGAAGAAGTCAGAAACAAAATTAACGAACTTTATACTGCGCATGAAGGTGAACGTCCCTCCTACCAGGGTTCGCTCCCGAAGGGCAATGATGGTTTAGGGTTGATGTTATTGGGCGTAACCGGCGACCAAGTTTTACCCGCCGATATATATAGTAAAATCAAAACGGAAACATTGTCACAAGTGCGTGGCACGGTTCAGGCTGATATACTCAAGGAAGACCAGGCACAGAACACATGTATCTTTTCAACGGAGTTCGCATTGCGCCTGATGGGCGATGTACAGCAGTATTTCATCGACAAGAACGTACGGAATTTCTACTCGGTATCTATTTCAGGCTATCACATTGCGGAAGCTGGTGCTAACCCGATTACACAGCTAGCCTTTACGCTCGCCAATGGTTTCACGTATGTGGAGTACTACCTGAGTCGCGGTATGAACATCAACGACTTTGCTCCGAACCTGTCGTTCTTCTTCAGCAATGGTATTGATCCGGAGTATGCAGTGATCGGACGTGTAGCCCGCCGGTTGTGGGCAAAGGCGATGAAGAATAAATATGGTGCCAATGCGCGTTCGCAGATGCTCAAGTATCATATTCAGACTTCAGGCCGTTCGCTGCACGCACAGGAGATTGACTTCAATGATATACGCACTACACTGCAGGCACTCTATGCTATCTATGATAACTGTAATTCTCTTCATACCAATGCTTACGATGAAGCAATAACAACACCTACTGAAGAGAGCGTGCGCAGAGCAATGGCAATACAGCTTATCATAAACAAAGAATTAGGATTGGCAAAGAACGAAAATCCGCTGCAAGGATCATTCATCATTGAAGAACTGACTGACCTCGTAGAAGAAGCGGTGCTGTTGGAGTTCGATCGCATCACCGAACGTGGTGGTGTACTCGGTGCGATGGAAACCATGTATCAACGAGGGAAGATACAGGAAGAGAGTCTGTATTATGAGACACTAAAACATACTGGTGAGTATCCGATCATTGGTGTAAATACATTCTTAAGTTCGAAGGGATCGCCTACGATTATACCGCAGGAAGTAATTCGCGCGACAACAGAAGAGAAAGAGTACCAAATAAAGATGTTACGTAACCTGCATGCTTTCCAGGGCAAAAAATCAGCTGCGATGCTAGAGCGTGTGCAGCAAGCTGCAATTCAGAACAAGAATATATTTGAAGAGTTGATGGAAGCAACCAAAGTCTGCTCGTTAGGACAAATCACGAAGGCGCTCTTCGAGGTTGGTGGGCAGTATAGACGAAATATGTAGTCTTATTTCCCGCAGACTACGCGGATGTACGCAGATAAATGCATTTAAAATTTTCTGCGTATATCTGCGTGTTCTGCGGGACAGAAATTTCTACACACGATGATACGACTTGCCACCCAAGAAGATTTACCAGCTATAGCGAAATTGGCTTCCATGCTTTGGCCTTCAGAAGATGAAAATATACTTCTCAGCGAATTCAAAGCGAATCATGGAATGCAAGCTCACGCCATCTATATATTCGAAGCCAACAACGAAGTAATTGCTTTCATAGAGCTGTCGCTTCGTAATGATTATGTTGAAGGTACATCTTCCTCACCAGTAGCGTATATCGAAGCGATCTTTGTGAAAGAGCCGTACAGAAAGCAGCGTGTAGGCGTGGCGTTAATACAGCGGGCAGAAGAATGGGCACGCGAAAAGGGATGCAGCGAGTTAGCATCCGATACAGAGATCACGAATATATCCAGCCAGAATTTTCATAAGCACTGTGGCTTCGAAGAGGCTAACAGAATTGTGGCGTTTGTGAAAGCGCTTTGATTTCCCGCAGAACACACAGATGAACGCAGATAAATGCCTTTTAAATTTCTGCGTTCATCTGCGATTTCTATGAATGTATTTAATCCGCTCCGTAACAATACTCTTTCAGATAATCAGCAGCATCATCAAACCCGGCTTCGAACGCTTTTCGCAAGCAGCGGCAGCCTTCTTC
>CAMLLI010000951.1 GCA_946480685.1 uncultured Flammeovirgaceae bacterium
AACGGCCTTTCCGTAATCTATTGGCAGTTTTGCATTTAGCGATCCAAAAGAAGGCTGATCAGGTAATTCCATGAATCACGAGCAGATTTAATAAATTTGTTCTGGACAATATTTTGAATCCATGAGAAGAACCTGTTTGGCAGTTGCCTTATTGCTTTTTTCTATTACCCTTTCCTTCGCGCAGAAAACAGATTCGTTACTGCAGGTGCAATGGGAAACGGCCCTGAAAAAATTAAAAGCGGGCGATCACAACGATGCCTCCGTACAATTCACGCAGCTTATCAACTCCAACTTCTCCAACAAAGAAGTATATGTAAAGCGAGGCATTGCCTATTACAACCTGAAGGAATACGACAAAGCAAAAGCTGATTTTGATGAGGCTGTAAAAGCGCGTATCAACACCGTTGAACTGTTCGAACATCGCGGTAATACACGCTATAATCTCAATGACTACCAGGGTGCTGTTACAGACCTGGAGAAAGCCATCACGATGGGTGCCACTGGCTTCGACACGTACGTCAACCTCGGCAACGGTAAATTCAGAATGGAGAATTACCGCGAAGCAATAACAAACTATGATAAAGCCGTTGCTACCGGCAAAGCCGATGCTATACTTTACAACAATCGCGGTAAAGCGAAATTTATACTCAAAGACTATAAAGGATCGATCGCTGATTTCGATAAAGCATTGGAGCTGCGTGCAGGCTATGATAAAGCGCTTGAGAATCGCGCTGAAGCCCGTTACCTGATTCAGGATTGGAAAGGTGCTATTGCTGATTTCGAAAAGATAATCGCCAGCGGAAGAGCCGATGCTGAATTCTATCAAAAGATAGGTGCTGCGAAATATGCTTTACAAGATTACAAAGGCGCAGCTGAAGCGTTTGATACAGCCGTACAGAAAGGCGTACGCGATAAAGAAGTTTTCAGAATGCTCGGTCTCAGCATGGCTGCAGCCGGTAACTGTGGCGAAGCCGTTAAAGCATTATCTGCAGCCGTATCGTTGGGACTTACCGATAAAGATATATTTACTCAACTCGGCACGTGCCAGTATAAAAGCAAGGAATATGCGGGCGCTATAGAATCACTAAGTCGTGCGATCAACGCAGGCAGCACTACCAAAGAAGTATATCTGTATAAAGGTAATGCTGAGTTTGCACAGAAAGATTACGACAAAGCACTGCCTGATCTGGAGAAAGCAGTATCGTTAGGTGCTAATGATGCCGAAGCATTCAAGAACCTGGGTGATATAAAATTCATGAAGAGTGATTTTGCCGGTGCCATCAAGAATTATGATAACGCAGTAAAGGCAGGCTCCAGCGATGCTATACTCTTTAACAATCGTGGTAAAGCAAAAATGAACACCAACGACCTGGCAGGGGCTGTAGCTGATTTTGATAAAGCTATACAACTTAACCCAAGCTATACCAAGGCACAATTAAATCGCGGTACCGCTAAATATAGCCTGAAGGATTATGCCGGAGCTATAGCCGATCTTGAAAAAGCAAAAACTACCGAAGGAGAAACGCCTGACATGCTCAAAATGCTCGGTGTTGGTAATTATATACTGGGCAAGAAAGATGCCGCCAAACCGTATCTCGACAAAGCATTACAGGCAGGTGCAAAAGATGGCAAGGTAGCACTGTATGCTGGCTACCTGCGCTTTGATGCGGGCGACTATAAAGGAACAATCGAAGCACTGACAGCGGCCGAGATGGCTGGAGAAAAAGAAGATGATATACCGTTGAAGCGTGGTAAATCTTCGTATCAGCAAAAAGAGTATACATCTGCGATCATTGATCTGGAGAAGACTGTGCAGAAAGGCAAAGCAGACCTGTCTACTTACGAAGCACTGGCACTCTCCTACCTCGCTTCGCAAAAAGATAAAGAAGCATTGCCGCATCTTGAAAAAGCCGCATCGCTCGATAGCAAGAATAAAGAAATATACTATCAGCTTGGTAATGCACGTTTCAAACAAAGTAATTTTCAGGGAGCTGTTGCTGCGTATGATAAAGCTATAGCATCGGGCGCTAATGACGAGATCATCTATAACAATCGCGGTAAAGCAAAACTGAATGCAGGCAATGCACAGTCGGCTATTGCAGATTTCGATCGTGCCTTAGGACTGAAGAAAGACTATACGCAGGCACTAAAGAATCGTGCAGCAGCGCGCTATCAGTTAAAAGAATATGCGAGTGTTATTACCGACCTCGCCATTGTAGTTGCACGCAATGAAGCCGGAGCAGACGAGTTAACTATGATCGGTCTCTCCAGGTATAGTTTAAAAGATTATCAAGGTGCATCAACCGATCTTACCAAAGCTATAGATGCCGGCAGCAAAGATCCGAATCTATATACTGCGCGCGCCAATTCATTCTTTGAATTGAAAGACTACGAAAAAGCGATCCCCGATTTCGACAAAGCTATAGCGAGTAATGCAACGGACGCAAACCTGTATTACAAACGCGGTGCATCGAAATATTATCAGCGCGATTTTAAGGGAGCATTGCCGGATCTTGAAAAAGCGATCACGTCAGGAGTTAACAGTGCCGTGGTATACGACATGCGCGGAC
>CAMLLI010000952.1 GCA_946480685.1 uncultured Flammeovirgaceae bacterium
TCGTTAAAGTTAATCGTTAACCGTTATAAGTTAATCGTTACACGAATAACGAATAACGTATAACGGTTAACTGAAATTAACGCCCTCCGATAAGCTGCGGGAAATTAGCAACTACTTCGAGCGATTGCTTCTGATATTGATTGGGAGAAAAACCGGCAAATTCCTGGAAGGCACGAATAAAATGAGACTGATCTGCATAGCCATTCTCGAACGCTATATCCGACAGCTTGGTATACCTGTTATTTCGCAATTGATGTAGCGATGCCTGAAAACGACAGATGCGCGCAAACAACTTGGGAGTTATACCTACGCACTGGTTGAATTTTCGTTCGAGACTGCGCTCCGATATCTGGAGGCGTTGCTGAAGGTCGCGCAATGAGACACTTCCGTGTGATGCAATGATCTCGCTGATGACAAATTGTATAGCAGCATCGGTCTGTACGTTGTTCTTCTGTATCTGCAGGAATAAAAAAGAAGATAGTATCTCTACCTGGTCATGAACCGATGACGCACTCAGCAATTTATCCGATAAGGGAACGCCATGTTCCTCCGACAATGCATTGAGATCGATACAGGTATCGGTCAACTCATTCGCATTAAAACCAAAAACTGACTTCAGTGCATTCGGATAAAAGCTCGCACCCAGCGCCTGGAATTGTCCGCTGGTACGAATCTCGCGCGGGCGTGTAGTCTGTCCGTATAAAAATAAAGCGGGAAGATCTTCCTTTACTTCATCATAAAAATTTCCTTTCTCCGCCTGTTGGAAAATGAATCCCGGACAACCATCTGCTACCGGACCAAAAGTCTTTGGCACCGTGCTGTTGCACGTGCTCTCCAGTGTCCAGAAATACCGGACATAATTCTTGATATAGCCAGGGGGTTGTATCTGCGTATAGTGCATCTTCCTGCAAGCCTTTGCTTTCCTGTAACGGATAACCGGCCGAATTGTATTCAGCCTGGCTACAGAAAAGCAAGGTTTATGCAAGTTGTATTCTTTCATGCAAACATGCCAGTGTTGCACCGTAAAATTCAGTACGATAAACCGGGTGTTTTCCGGAGATAGCGGGTATCGCTTAATTGTTTTAACATAAAATCAGCAACGTCTGCGCGTGATATTTTCAGTGTAACGTTTTTGGCAGTTGCCGAAAATCCATGTTGATATACTCCCGTGTGCGGTCCATCCGTAAAAGCTGCAGGCCTCACAATGGTCCAGTCGAGATTACTTTGCATGATATAGCGTTCCTGCTTTTCATGATCTTCGTACGCTTCACGCAAAAGCATACCGAACATAATATACTTCCAGAAGAAATTCAGGTTACCGCGGCTATCGCCGGCACCCAGTGTAGTCTCGCATACAAGACGCTTTACACCCATCTGCTCCATCGCCTGAATTACATGCAGTGTTCCCTGCGAGCGTACGTTTCCTTTGCGGCCCGATCCTATAGCACACACTACAGCATCATGTCCCTTCACAGCTTTGGCAACGGAAGCCGCGTCCATCAGATCTCCTTGTGCCGTGTGAAGATTCGAATGTTTGATTTGCAGTTTGGAAGGATCGCGTACAAACGCAGTTACGATGTGTCCTGCCTCGAGCGACTGCTTTACAAGGTGAGTGCCGATGCTACCGGTTGATCCAAAAATGATAATCTTCATGCTGATTCAATTTTTTCTTCAAAATTACCTGTCGTTGTTGTGTCAGAATAGAACAAAACCGACAGTATATATTTTCATCAAAATTTATTCTTCTGCTTTGGACAAGCATGCTATAATCACCAGCACAACGGACAGGATAGACGCCACCGTACGAATCATATTCAGTGTATTCCAGGGCTTCTCAAAAGCAGTACGCTGCGCGGCTATATCAGCAGGCGAAGCGGTAGCAAGTGCAAAGGCATCCAGCGATTCATTTAACGGAACGTTACCGAATATTGTAACAGCAAACACGCCAACCAGGTATACCAAAGCCGCTGCTGCCAGGAATACAAAACGCGTTGATACCGGCGTTGAATAAAACAGGTAGGCACTGAGTGGTAACAACAATACATTGCCAACGAAGCACGTAAGAAACACAGGATTCAATATAGCGCGGTTCATAGACTGCATGGCAGTTATATACATGGTATTCGGAATTCTGGAGAGTCCTATTGTAACAGAACATGACCAGGCAAAGAAAAGTCCGGCGATAAGCGCAGTAACGGTGGCCGTAAGAATTAATACGAGATTCGCAGGTGTCATCATAGAGCGTGTTGCTATAGTTTGTTGATTAAACTGATACATAGGTATATAAGGAAAGTATTATTTTTTAACACGAAGTGTTTTGATATAAAGCATTACTTCTGATATCTCATCCGCTGTAAGCTTTTTTCGGAAGGGCGGCATAAATCCTTTACCCTTTTCTATTTGCTGAATGATAGCTGCATCCGGTAATATACTTTGCCGCAGATCCCTCGCGCCAAACGAACCTTTCGTTCCGTCTTTACCATGGCAGCGCGCACAATGCTGCTCGTAAAGTTTTTGACCGGCCGATCCGGTTGAGACATCAGTGTTGCTCCGGAAGCCTGCAGTTGC
>CAMLLI010000953.1 GCA_946480685.1 uncultured Flammeovirgaceae bacterium
TGCCTTCGATCAGCTTTGGTTGAAACGCCTGGATACCGAGCCTGTGAAGTGTTGGAGCGCGGTTCAGAAGAACAGGGTGTCCTTTCAATACGTTTTCCAAAATATCCCAGATCACCGGATCTTTTCTGTCAACAATTTTCTTTGCTGACTTCACTGTTTTCACAATACCTCTTTCGATCAGCTTGCGAATAATGAATGGCTTGAACAATTCAGCTGCCATATCTTTTGGCAGACCGCACTCATGGAGTTTCAGTTCAGGACCAACCACAATTACCGAACGACCAGAATAGTCAACACGCTTACCAAGCAAGTTCTGACGGAAACGTCCTTGCTTACCTTTCAGCATGTCACTCAAAGATTTCAACGCGCGGTTTCCATCGGAACGAACAGCGTTTACTTTTCTTGAGTTGTCGAACAATGAGTCAACAGCTTCCTGGAGCATACGCTTCTCATTACGGAGAATTACTTCAGGTGCTTTAATATCAATCAATCTCTTCAGACGGTTGTTACGAATGATAACACGTCTGTAAAGATCATTCAAATCTGATGTAGCGAAACGACCACCATCCAGAGGTACAAGTGGACGCAATTCCGGAGGAATAACCGGAACCATCTTGATCACCATCCACTCAGGCTTATTCTCGATACGAGTTTTAGCATCGCGGAAAGCTTCAACCACTTTCAAACGCTTCAATGCTTCAGCCTTACGTTGCTGCGATGTATCTGTTGCTGCCTGGTGTCTTAACTCATAAGAAAGCGTATCGAGTTGTGTTCTTGACAACAACATCTCAAGAGCTTCAGCACCCATCTTCGCGATGAACTTCTTCGGATCATTGTCATCCAACAATTGATTTTCGCGAGGAAGTTTATCAATGATATCCAGGTACTCTTCTTCAGTCAGGAAGTCAAGACGATTTACACCATCTTCTTCTTTTGTACCTGGCTGAATTACTACATAGCGTTCATAGTAAATGATCTGGTCAAGCTTCTTAGTAGGAAGACCAAGGAGATAACCAATTTTGTTAGGGAGTGAACGGAAATACCAGATGTGTGCTACCGGTACAACCAGTTCTATGTGGCCCATGCGCTCGCGTCTAACTTTCTTTTCGGTAACTTCTACACCGCAGCGATCGCAGATGATGCCTTTGTAACGAATACGTTTATATTTTCCGCAATGACATTCCCAATCTTTTACAGGACCGAAAATCCGCTCGCAGAACAAACCACCCATCTCAGGTTTATAAGTTCTGTAGTTAATGGTTTCCGGTTGTGTAACTTCACCATGTGAACTTTCCAGGATTGATTCCGGAGAAGCTAAGCTAATGGTGATCTTGGAGAAGTCGTTGTTGATCTTTTTATTTTTTCTGAAAGACATATTCTAAGTTTTCAGTTAATAACTACTTAAAGTGCACAAGTCGTGTTGTCTGGAAGTTACGAAGCATTGCTCAAACTTCCAGACAGACGGACTTTATTAATCCATGGTGATCTCCAGTGCCAAGCCTCTGAGTTCGTGTACAAGTACGTTGAACGACTCTGGTATATTTGGCTTGCGCATGTTTTCACCCTTCACAATCGCTTCGTAAGCTTTCGCACGACCGATCACATCATCAGACTTGATGGTAAGGATTTCCTGCAGGATGTTCGAAGCACCGAATGCCTCGATAGCCCACACCTCCATCTCTCCGAAACGCTGACCACCGAATTGAGCTTTACCTCCGAGTGGCTGTTGCGTGATGAGTGAGTAAGGTCCGATAGAACGTGCGTGCATCTTATCATCAACCAAGTGGCCGAGTTTCAGCATATACGCTACACCAACCGTAACTGGCTGATCGAATTTCTCTCCAGTCAAACCATCATACAAATATGTTCTTCCGTAAGGAGGCAAACCTGCTTCTTTCAATTCCCCCTGAACCTCGTCTAATGAAGCACCATCAAAGATTGGTGTTGCATACTTGCGTCCCAGTTTCAAACCGGCCCACGCGAGTACAGTTTCATAGATTTGTCCCAGGTTCATACGCGAAGGTACACCAAGCGGGTTCAAGCAGATATCTACAGGAGTTCCATCTTCCAGGAATGGCATATCTTCTTCACGAACAATACGTGCCACAACACCTTTGTTACCGTGGCGACCCGCCATCTTATCTCCTACTTTCAGTTTACGTTTCTTCGCGATATAAACTTTAGCAAGTTGCACTATACCTGTAGGAAGTTCATCACCAACTTCAAGTGTAAAGCGTTCGCGTTTAAATTCACCAGCATATGTGTTACGCTTGATGATATAGTTTTTAACCATCTGGCCGATGAGCTCATTGGTGTGCTCTTCGGTTGTCCAGTTCTCCAGACTTACATCAGAGATCAGGTTAACTTCTTCCGGAACGTTATAGTTACTTTCATCACGGTAGATGTTCTTGTCAGGGAACAGGTTGTTCTCAATCACTTTCGCAGAGAACTTAACACCTTTGCTCACTAACTCATCACCGAATTTGTGTTTCACACCATTGCTGGTTTTTCCATTCAGCAACTGTGTAAGCTTCTTAATCATCTCTTCACGAAGATC
>CAMLLI010000954.1 GCA_946480685.1 uncultured Flammeovirgaceae bacterium
TAAAGGCCAACTGGGATGGATATATGCGCAGGAACCGCGAAGCATCGCTTTCGAAACCGACTCCCTTACACAGTCTGATACTACCAACCTGCATGGCTATGCACAGTTTCGTTTCAAAGCAGAAAACTTCAAACCACTGTCGCCTCGCATCACCTTGCTTACACAGTTCAACACAGCGATTAACTTCTCACCGCGCGAAGCCTATCTCAACTTCTTTAATATAGGGGGCATCAACGATTTTATACGCAACCAGGTACCGTTCACCGGCCTCAATGAATATCAACTTACCACACATAGTGTTGGTGTACTGATGACCGGCCTGCAATACCAGATTTCCAAAAGTTTATATGCTACCGCACGCATCAACGGAGCGGTATATGATTTCCTCGAAGATGATAACCGGAGAACAAGATACCTCTCAGGCTATGGATTGTCCATTGGATATGATTCCGGTATAGGTCCCATCAGCCTTTCCGTGATGTACAGCGATCAGTCGAATAAAGTACTTGGCTATGTAAACATCGGTTTTACATTCTGATTACAGCGGCCATGGGTCATTAAACTTTCTACCGACATGAAAGCTATATACTTCTTCATCGGTTAATATACAGATATATAATTCATCGCGCACCTGCCGGGCGTTCATTTGCGTGCCGATAAATACCAATTCATTCATACGATCGCTCCATTCTTCATCCCACTTCTTGCGAATACTTTTTTCGTCTTGGATATAGGCAGGGTTACGTACGCGGTCCGCTTCGGGGACAGAAGCCCACCATTTACCATATAGTTCTGCCTGCGAAGAACCACCGGCCTGGCTCCACACCAATGCATCATCGGGACGCGATGCCAGCCAGAATATACCTTTACTCCGCACTATATTTCCGGGAAATTCAGTTTGTACATATCGCCAGAAACGCTCCGGGTGAAAAGGTCTGTGTGTACGAAAAACAAACGAGCTGATGCCATATTCCTCCGTCTCCGGTGTGTGCTCGTTATTCAACTCACGAATCCAGCCGGCAGCCTGCGATGCTTTTTCATAATTAAAGGATTGCGTATCCAGTATATCGCGCGGATCGATCCTGCCCAATACGGACTTGATAATTCTGGCACCAGGATTAAGTTTTATCAATATACCTTCCAGTAACCTCAATTCGCGCACGGATACAAGATCGGTCTTGTTGAGTATAATGACATTGGCAAATTCGATCTGATCGGTCAGCAGGTTCACAATGGTACGCTGGTCCTGTGTATCATCAGTAAGTTTACGCTTCAATAAAGTATCTCCGCTGCCAAAGTCCTTAAAGAAGTTAAATGCATCTACTACAGTTACCATCGTATCAAGGCGTGTAATCGCCGACAAATCATACAACGTATCCCCTATATCAAAACTAAACGTTTGGGCAACGGGCACAGGCTCTGATATACCCGTACTTTCGATAAGCAGGTAATCAAATTTATGTTGCGCTACAAGCTTTTGCACTTCGCGAATCAGGTCATCGCGCAGTGTACAGCAAATACAGCCATTGCTCAGCTCTACCAGTTTCTCTTCGGTACGCGACAGCTGTACTTCGTTTGCCACCAGACGCGCATCGATATTTACTTCGCTCATATCATTTACGATAACAGCTACTTTCAGTCCATGACGATTGTTGAGCACATGGTTCAGCAATGTAGTTTTACCGGCTCCCAAAAAGCCAGAGAGTACCGTTACCGGAAGTTTCCTCCGCGGTTTTAAAAGATTCATCATATCGTAAAGGGTATATATTTACTAGCAGGACATTGATTTCTTAATGACCATGAAACTGCCGTACGCGGGTCGCGATGGAATCGATCTTTACCTTCAATGTTCTTTGTACAGCCACCATTTCTGCTGCTGTTATCGTTATACTTTCGGCCGGTGCATGATGATGGTGAAATTCACCATGATGATCTGCTTCGTTACCCGGAACTTCAATCAAATCAGCTTTCCAGTTTTCAATTGCCTCGATATATAGCTTTACGGAATCCTGCATCGCTGTATCCGTTGACAGCACATAAAGACTATCCTCAAGCTTCGAAGCAGTTTGTATAGCTGCATTGTGGATAGCAGCAGCTTCCTTCCATAGTTTTTCGTCATCCTTTCCTTGCGTGCACGCAACTAACATCCATGCACAGATCAATATATGGCGGTATAGGTGCATATCATTTTCCGATTATCAGCTCAGCATCGTTGAGAATAAAATTCATGTGATCGATATCGCTGTCGTTCAGCTTCAGTATACCTTTTACAGCAATGATCTGATCGGCCTTGAAACGCGGTGGTTTTACTTTAAAGTATATTTCCGCTACCGATGCAGGACTTGCACCTCCACAGAAAAAACACATGGAATACGGAAATTTGGACAGAATGATCACCCGTTTATCATCAAGATCCATGGGGAGATAATGTCCTTTCAATGTAAACTCCTTCCCTTCGAGTGCACGGATCTTACTATCAAAGAATGGATAGAGATAATACTCGTTCTCTTCCTTGAAATACTTTTCGGTAAACTTTACACGCGCCAGTATATCCC
>CAMLLI010000955.1 GCA_946480685.1 uncultured Flammeovirgaceae bacterium
ATCGCGCCCCTGCTGGCGGACTACGTCGCCGGGATGGGCTTTACGCACGTGGAGTTTCTCCCGGTAATGGAGCATCCGTTCTATGGCTCATGGGGATATCAGCTCACCGGATACTTCGCGCCAACAAGTCGCTATGGTAGTCCGGAAGATTTCATGTATATGGTGGATTGTTTTCACCGCGCAGGTATAGGTGTTATACTCGACTGGGTGCCTTCACATTTTCCCGGTGATGCACACGGGCTCTATAAATTTGACGGCACACATCTCTACGAGCATGCTGATCCGCGAAAAGGATTTCACCCCGACTGGAAGAGCTATATATTTAACTATGGTCGTAATGAAGTGCGATCGTTCCTCATCAGTAACGCTGTGTTCTGGCTGGAGCGCTACCACATTGACGGACTTCGTGTAGATGCCGTAGCATCGATGTTATATCTTGACTACTCGCGCAAAGACGGTGAGTGGATCGCGAATGAATATGGAGGTAATGAAAACCTCGAAGCCATATCTTTCCTGAAAGAGATGAACGAGGTAGTGTATAAAAATTTCCCCGATGCGGTAACTATTGCTGAGGAATCCACTTCATGGACGGGAGTATCACGGCCAACCTATGTTGGTGGTTTAGGCTTCGGACAGAAATGGATGATGGGATGGATGCATGATACGCTTCACTTTTTCCAAACGGACCCGGTTCACCGGAAGTATCATCACAATGAAATCACCTTCAGTATAATTTACGCCTTCACCGAAAACTTTATGCTGCCGCTGTCGCACGATGAAGTGGTGCACGGCAAAGGATCTATACTCGGAAAAATGCCGGGCGATGAATGGCGCAAGTTCGCTAACCTGCGGTTGTTATACGGCTATATGTTCATGCACCCTGGCACCAAGTTGTTGTTCATGGGTGGTGAATTTGGACAATCCTCCGAGTGGGCGCACGAGCGAAGTCTCGACTGGCATTTGTTGCAATACGATGTACACAAAGGTGTGCAGACGCTGATGCGCGACCTCAATGCGTTTTATAAAAGTGAACCCGCTCTTTACCAGCATGCGTTCGACAACAAAGGTTTTCGCTGGATCGACTATGGCGATCGCGACAACAGTGTGATTGCTTTCCAACGTTTGAGTGATCATAAAGAAGACTTGCTCGTAGTAGTGTGCAATTTTACTCCGGAAGTTCGCTATCAATATCGTATAGGTGTGCCCTATCGTGGACAGTGGAAGGAAGTATTCAATTCCGATCTCAAACGGTATAATGGCAGTGATGTAATAAATTCAGGTTTAATACCCACTTCGCCGGTTAAATATCATGGGCATGATTACTCCATTTCATTAACTTTACCACCGCTCGCGATCACGGTTCTGAAGCTCGAACGGGAACTGAACGAGTTTGAGTTGAAAGATATTGGAACGTAGTAGATTATCCGTTAGCTGTTAAACGTTGGTCGCGCGTAAGCCGGAAGAAGTTCTTCCGGTATATATATACCACACGCACACCCGTATAACGATTAACGGATAACGACTAACGATTTTGGAAAAGTACATTTGTATTCACGGACATTTTTATCAGCCACCCCGTGAAAATGCCTGGCTTGAGGTAATTGAAGTCCAGGATTCAGCGCACCCCTATCACGACTGGAATGAACGCATCTCTGCTGAGTGCTATGGGCCTAATTCGGCTTCGCGTATACTCAACGAGAAAGGCGTAATCAAGAATATAATCAATAATTACTCGCGCATCAGTTTTAACTTCGGTGCTACGCTGCTCTCGTGGATGCAGGTATACGATCGGGAAACATACGATGCCATCATTGAAGCCGATCGCGAAAGTGTAAAGAACTTCGGAGGTCATGGTTCTGCCATGGCGCAGGTATATAATCACATCATTCTTCCGTTAGCGAACAAGCGTGATAAAGAGACACAGATCATCTGGGGTATCCGCGATTTCATTTCGCGCTTCGGACGTTTACCCGAAGGCATGTGGCTTGCCGAGACCGCTGTCGATATAGAATCGCTGGAGCTGCTGGTAAAACATGGAATCAAATTTACCGTTCTCGCACCACGCCAGGCTAAAGCTATACGCAAACTTAGTGATACCAAATGGAGCGATGTTACCACGGAGAGCCTGGATACACGCAGACCCTATACCTGTAAACTACCTTCCGGTAAAAGTATAGCACTATATTTTTACGATGGACAGATTGCGCAGGGTGTTGCCTTTGATGGGTTGCTATACGATGGCAAGAAATTCGCTGACCGCTTATTGGATTCCTTCGCTGATCGTGATGAAGCACAACTGGTACACATTGCTACCGATGGCGAAACGTATGGCCACCATCATAAACATGGCGACATGGCATTGGCGTTTTGTCTTGACTATATCGAGCGAAATACCGAATCGTGTCTCACAAATTATGCAGAGTTCCTCGCGAAATTCCCGCCGGTATATGAGGCCATGATTCACGAGAACAGTTCGTGGAGTTGTGTGCACGGTGTAGAGCGCTGGCGCGACAACTGCGGCTGTAACTCCGGTGGTAAACCGAACTGGCACCAG
>CAMLLI010000956.1 GCA_946480685.1 uncultured Flammeovirgaceae bacterium
CAGAAACCTGCATTGTGTGATTGCGACAATCTCTGGGGCAATTGCGACAAATCGCATCTGGTGGGTGCTACCGGCTAGAAAAGTTATGTGCCTGACAAGCAATGCTCATCAGGCACATAACGGAAGTATTACAAACCGCGCATGCGGGTAAGTATATATATCGGGCTTATTCGTTTCGCAGCGATTGAGCCGGGTTTCTTCGTCCTGCGCGTAAAGCTTGCATACTCACAATGAACAGCGCCATCAGCAAGGCAATCGCTCCGGCCGCAAACAATACCCACAACGGCACATCTATACGATATGTATATCGCTCCAGGAATTTGTTCATCATCCACCAGGCCAGCGGTGCTGCTATCGTGAAGGCAATGATCACAAGTCTTGAAAAGTCTTTCGAGATGAGGAATACAATGCCGCTCAACGTAGCCCCCAATACTTTACGAATACCAATTTCCTTGGTACGTTGCTCAGCTGTGAAGGCAGCGAGTCCGAATAATCCGAGACCGGTAATAAATATAGCGAGGAAGGCAAATATATTGGACAGATCACCGATCAGGTTTATCTCCTTGAATTTCTTGTCAAACTCTGTACTTGCAAATGCATAGTCAAACGGATAGGCAGGATTGTATTTGGTTACGAGTGTCTCAATGTCTTTAAGCGATGCTTCAGTAGGCTTGTCGGTAGGAAGACGCAGCGTAATAAAGTTTGCAAAGTCTTTGTTCAGCACCGTGAACGATGGCTTCACCTCAACAAAAAGATTGCCCATCAAAACATTTTCGGTCACACCAATAACATTGAACTTGTTTCCCCAGATCTCCAGTTGTGTACCAATAGGTTCTTTCAACCCCATCACATCTACGGCTGCCTGATTAATGATTACAGCAGATGTATCACTTTTATACTCCTCTGAAAAATCGCGGCCTTCCAGCATTTTCGTTCCCATCGTTTTGTTATAGTCATAGTCTACACGCAACGTGGTGAACAATACTTTCAAGTCTGCAGGTTTACCCGGCCAGCTTACAAAGTTGTTAGAGAATATCTGTGTGATCGGACTTTGTGATTTGGTAACTGATGTAGCGATGTTGGAATTGAGAAGTTCGTTCTTCAACGCTTCGTAATTTTTTTCGAGATCGGCTGTATGATCAATCATCAGCAGATCTTTCTGCTCATAACCCAGCGTACGATCTTTTACATGGCTCACCTGCTTATGTATAATGAACGTTGCTGAGATCAGTATAATGGAGAATCCAAATTGAAGTGTTACGAGGAGCTTGCGAGGTGTAACGCCCGCTTTACCAACTGAAATTTTTCCCTTCAGTACCGCTGCCGGTTGAAACGATGAAAGATAGAACGCAGGATAACTGCCGGAAAGTAAACCGGTAAACAGGATCAATGAAACCGAGAGTATCCAGAAGAGGGGAGATGTGAAATCAAGCGTAAGCTTTTTCTCTACCAGTATATTATAAAACGGCAGCGCAACTTCTACCATCACCACCGCGATCAGCAGCGCGAGCGTTGACAACAAAATCGATTCGCCTAGGAACTGTGCTACAATTTCATTTCTTCGGGAGCCTACACTCTTGCGTATACCTACTTCGCGTGCTCTGCGTTCCGAACGTGCTGTAGAAAGATTCATAAAGTTGATACACGCAATGATCATGATAAACGCAGCAATCGCAGAGAAGCCGGTTACATAGTCGATCAGTCCGCCTTCTTCAACACCATTCTTGAAGCTGCTGAAAAGTCTCCAGCGGCTCATGGGGTATAGGAACACTTCGCGCTTCATTTCATTCTGACCGTTCTTGGTAAGCAACTCACGAATGGTGTTGTCAACCTGTGCGGAAGATGTACCGGGTTCTAATTCTACAAACGTCTGGAAAGAATATTCACCCCAGGTATTTTCAGTTTCCTTTATCCAGCCTGCAAATTTCTTATAGTATTCCCATGTCATCAGGCAGTCAAATTCAAAGCTTGAGTTTCGGGGTATATCTTTTAATATACCGGTAACTTTCAGTTCTCCGAAATCATCTACGTTAACAACCTGGTTGATCGGATCCTGATTACCAAACAATGCCTGTGCTGCTGACTCGGTCAATACAATGGATGTAGGGTCATCGAGTACACTCGCTGCATTACCTTTGATCAACTCAAACTGAAACATCTCGAGGAAGGCCGGGCCTACATAGTGTCCTTGTTTTGTAATGCGATTGTCACCTACACGCAGCAAATGTTCTCCGCCCCAGTCTGCGAGCACGGTATTCTTTACATGTGTATCCGCATTCTTGATACCTTCTGCGAGCGGCTGCGGTCCGGAAGTCCACGAGTTGATGGTGCCATCAAAATGCGAACGAATCCAAGCCTGGTATAAATTATCATACTTTGGTTGAAAGCGATCGTAGGTAACTTCATCATGTACCCATAACAGGATCAGGATCGTACACGCTATACCGATAGCAAGACCTGATATATTAATGACCGAGTAAACCGAGTTGCGCAGTAAATTCCGTAGTGCGATTTTGAAATAATTCTTCAGCATGTTTCAGAGCATT
>CAMLLI010000957.1 GCA_946480685.1 uncultured Flammeovirgaceae bacterium
GTGTTTACAGACGGATCATTCTGCTATATTCCAAAAGGCGTTCGTTGCCCGATGGAACTCTCTACTTATTTCCGAATTAACGCAGCGAATACCGGTCAGTTTGAAAGAACGTTGATCGTGGCTGACGAAGGTTCTTATGTAAGCTACCTCGAAGGCTGTACCGCTCCTATGCGTGATGAAAACCAATTGCACGCAGCGGTAGTAGAGATATATGCGATGAAAGACGCAACGGTAAAATACTCAACCGTGCAGAACTGGTACCCGGGCGATAAAGAAGGTAAAGGTGGTATCTATAACTTCGTAACAAAGCGCGGGCTTTGCTTTGGCGATGGTTCTAAAATTTCGTGGACACAGGTTGAAACGGGATCGGCTATTACCTGGAAGTATCCTTCGTGTATATTGAAAGGTGATAACTCGATGGGTGAGTTCTACTCGGTAGCCGTTACCAACAACTATCAGCAGGCAGATACCGGTACGAAGATGATTCACATCGGTAAGAACACGAAGTCACGCATTGTATCGAAAGGTATATCGGCAGGACATTCGCAGAATAGCTACCGCGGCCAGGTTCACATCATGAAACGCGCAGAAGGTGCACGCAACTTCTCGCAGTGTGACTCATTGTTGATGGGTGACAAATGCGGAGCGCACACTTTCCCCTATATAGATGTTGAAAACAACTCGGCCAAGATTGAGCACGAGGCGACAACATCCAAGATTGGTGAAGACCAGATCTTCTACTGCCTGCAACGCGGGATCGATGAGGAATCTGCGGTAGCACTGATCGTAAACGGTTATGCCAAAGAGGTACTCAACCAACTCCCAATGGAGTTTGCTGTGGAAGCACAAAAGCTGCTGGCCTTAACCCTGGAAGGAAGTGTAGGATAATTATGTGTGAAGTATAAATCCTTTCACACACTCTAAGTATATAGTATTTAAAGCAAAGAAGATATAGCGATGTTAACAATAAAGAATCTGCAAGCGAAGATCGGAGATAAACAAATTCTAAACGGTATAAATCTGGAAGTAAAACCTGGTGAAGTGCATGCTATCATGGGCCCGAACGGTTCTGGAAAGAGTACACTTGCATCGGTACTGGCCGGTCGTGAAGAGTATGAAGTTACCGGAGGTGAAGTTGAGTTTCTCGGAAAAGATCTGCTTGAACTGGAACCGGAAGAACGTGCGCGCGAAGGTGTATTCCTCGCGTTTCAATACCCGGTAGAGATTCCGGGTGTAAGCACCATCAACTTTATGAAGACTGCGGTTAACCAGATTCGTGAGCATCGCGGACAACCGGCACTGGACGCTGTATCTTTCCTCGGACTGATGCGCGAAAAGATGAAGCTTGTAGAGATCGATCAGTCTTTATTGAACCGCTCGCTCAACGAAGGTTTCTCGGGTGGTGAGAAGAAGCGTAACGAGATCTTCCAGATGGCAATGCTTGAACCCAAGCTTGCTATACTCGATGAGACAGACTCTGGTCTTGACATCGATGCGTTAAAGATCGTTTCAAATGGCGTTAACAAACTTCGCAATAAATCAAACGCAGTTATCGTAGTAACACACTACCAGCGACTGCTGGATTATATAGTACCTGATTTCGTACACGTTCTTTACAAAGGAAAGATTGTGAAGTCTGGCACAAAAGAATTAGCGCTGGAGCTTGAGGCGAAAGGCTATGACTGGATTAAGGATGAAGTTTCAGTAGCTTAATGCAAGGACGATGAGTGTTGCTGTATCTGAAAAAAATATTACGTCCGAGATTGCATCAGGCATTGAAAAAAGTCTGAATGCTTCATCTGCGGATCACGCGCTGCGTAAAGAAGCACTGGAGAGTTTTCGTAACCTCGGACTTCCTCCCAACAAAGCCGAAGAGTATAAATTCACACCGATAACCCGATCGCTGGAGAAGAACTTCAACTTCGCAGTACAGAATCCGGTGTCAAAAATCAATAACGTTTCTGAGTATACTATTCCCGGAGTAGAAGCTGATGTACTGGTATTTGTGAACGGAGTGTTTTCGAAAGAAGCGTCTTCAATCAAATCAACCGGACTTACTGTTCTCACTTTGCAGGATGCGCTGAATACAAAAACAGAACTTGTATTAAAGCACCTTGGTAAATATGCAGATGTAAAGGCTGATGCATTTATAGCCTGGAACACGGCCGCTTTTCAGGATGGTGTATTTATACATGTCGCTGATAACACCGTGGTTGAGAAACCGGTAGTACTTCACCATATACACGATGCTGCGCAAGGCCAGGTAATATCGGTTAACCGTAACCTGATTGTTGTTGGCAAGAGCAGCGAGGTGACCGTATTGGAGAAATTTGATTCCACCGGTTCTGCCAACTTCTCGAACACGGTAACAGAAGCTGTTGTAGCAGAAAATGCAGGCCTCAATCTATACTCCATTCAAAACGACAACGGACCTCGTTATCAATTCGGTCTTACACAGATATACCAGTCTAACTTCAGTCGTGTTAATACCTATACGTTTACCCTGAGCGGTAAACTGATACGAAACAACCTGCAGTTTGTATT
>CAMLLI010000958.1 GCA_946480685.1 uncultured Flammeovirgaceae bacterium
TTTTAACTTCAGCCACGGTTGCCGGTGCTTCCGATACTACGGCTACTGAAAACTCGAGGTTGCTGCCTCCTGTATTTTTAACAGTCAAGGTTGTTGTAGAAGTCTTATCCGTATTTAAGGTAGCCGACAGCGAGTCGGGAGTAACTTCTATAGCCGGTGCAACTACACCTTCTCCGGTTACCACTACCGACAACACCGGATTAGCCGGATCGTTGGAAGCTATACTTAATGTACCGGAAGAAACTCCCAGTGAAGAAGCGGTATACGTTACCTGCACAGTTGTATCCTGGAATGCAGCGAGTGTAATGGCCGATGTAAAGCTGGTAGTATAATCCGCATTATCGGAAGTTATACCGGTGATCTCCAGTGGTTCGGAGCCCGCATTCGCGAGCGTAATCGACAGTGTCTTCGAGCCTGTCTCAAACACATCACCGAAGTCAAGCGTATCCGGTTCAACAGAAGCAATAGGCACTCCGTTGTTTGTCACCACGAGCGTGAGCGGAACAGTTACTGTATCGCTAGCCGGGTCGTTGCTGAATATATGCAAAGCCTGTTCGTATGAACCTGCGAGTAAACCACTGGCATCGAACGTAACGGTTACATCCTGACTTCCTGCAGGCGCAACGGAACCGCTATCCGGTTCTACCGTTGCAAATCCCGGATCCAGGTGAATGGTATAGTTTAATGTACCGGCACCCGTGTTGGCTATCGTTAATGTCTGTGTTGTTGTACCGGCGGTTGGAAGGTTCGCAGTTAACGAAGCTGGCGAAACAACAATTACCGGTGGTTGTGCTGTAGCCTGCTCTACTACATTGGACACTTCAGAGAAATTACCAAAGAAGTCTGCTGACTTGATAGCGAAGTAATATGTAGTTCCTCCCTGCAAACCAGTAACCGTAAATTCTTCCGGTGTTCCTGCAGGTTGAGGTGCCGGAGGATTTGGTACCGGTGTGGCTGAACTGAAATTACCTTCTGTTATAGGAGACGTTGAGTAACGTATATCATATACCGAAGCTGAACCGTTTCCGGCATCAGCAGGCGAAGTCCATGTCAGTGTAACGGAAGTAATGGTAACATCTGTAGCTGCAAGATTCGTGATCGTCTCTGGTGCATCACCATCGTCTTCCTGTAGCGCAGCAAAAGCATTTACTCTTCCTGCACCCAGCTTTCCGACAAAGGCAGGATCAGCTGCATCTATATTATCTACGGTTGATATCAGGCGACCGCGTAACATCTCAGGAGTAAAACCAGTGCCGCCATATTTTGAAATGATCAACGCTGCTACACCGGACACGTGCGGACATGCCATAGATGTTCCCTGGAAGTATGCATATTGTCCTCCGGAAACTGTACTCAATACACCATGCGGATCGTTGTTTACAAACGTCTCTCCTCCCGGTGCAGCTATATCTACCCACGTACCATAGTTGGAGTACCAACCTTTTTTATCCTGGTTGGTAAGACCGGATACTGCCAGCGTTACATCATAGAAACCGGGATAGTATGCAGCATCGCTGTCGCTATTACCGGCAGCAAAAATTACGATACCACCGCGCATCGGTCCTACCTGGTTTCCATCTTCATCTGTACCGGCCTCAGCAATGAAGTAGTCGATCGCATCGAGCACAGCCTGTTCAAATACATTGGGGTTGGTATAGCCCCAGCTGTTCTGTGATATAACAGCACCGTTATCTGCACCATATATATAGGTCTCTGCAAAGCCGCCTGTACCTACTGCACCAAAGGCAGCACACGACATTACTTTAACACCATCGCCAGAACCAGATCCACCGGCAACACCTGCTACACCCACACCGTTGTTGGTAATAGCAGCAATAGTACCAGCGGTGTGTGTACCATGATCATCCGGTGCTATATCTCCGGTGTTGTCACCAAAGCCATAGCCGTTGATGTCATCTACATACCCGTTGTTATCGTCATCGAGGTCGTTGTTAGGGATCTCATCTATATTTACCCAAACGTTTTTATCGAGATCGGGGTGATCTACCTGTATACCCCCATCGGTAACAGCAACAATAACTTCAGAGCTTCCGGTCTCAAGGCCCCATGCCTGGAAGAGACTGATATCGGAGCCCACCGTTCCACCGGCTTGCCCGGTATTATTATAGTGCCATTGATTAGCGAGTAACGGATCATTGGATGGCCCGGGTAAAGTTGCCGGAGCATGGAGTTGTTTTTCATCTACGCGTACCGGACCAAAGTCCTTCCGGTCCGAACCGACTATACTTTTCTTATATACCGGTTCTGCTTTTTCGATGTGTTCAATAGATTGAAACGAAGCTATAGCCGAGAGTACCGAGCCGGCTTTGTCCATTTCAATTTCATACCAGCGATGCAGACCATACTTACGGTGCTTGGCTTCAAATTTACCAGCATCGCGGAATACACGTTTGATACCGCTCACCTTGTGTTTAATGCTGGCGGCATCAATGGACGTAATTCCGGTTAGCACTACATTGTTGGCATTCCTTGATACACGTGCGTGTTCAAGTTGCTGAGCGAGTTCTTCCGATACTTTAATA
>CAMLLI010000959.1 GCA_946480685.1 uncultured Flammeovirgaceae bacterium
ACGGCAAGATATACGATGATAAAAATCTAAACGGTAGTCAAGATGAGGGTGAAGTCGGCCTGGCCGACCAATTTATAAGATTAGGTACTTCGGATAGCTATGCAATTTCTTCCTCAGATGGAAGTTTTACGTTGCAGCCCGTTGAAGGAGCAAATACAATTTCATGGATTGATAATGCCCAGTGGGACGCAGGGGTAACTCCTGTTACGTATCAGTTTAATGCACCGCAGGACAATAGCTCTTACTTCCAGTTCGGACTAAAAAGAAATATGGTCACTGACGGGAGCGTCAATGTAACAGGCACTGCTACCAGACGTGGTTTTGACACGTACTATTATTTGACGGTAAAAAATGAAGGTACTGAGCCTTTTGTTCCACAAGTAATAATGGAGTTTGATCCTTCACTTAAACTTGTACAAAGTAATCCGGAAGTTACAGCTGCCAGTGGCAACCAGTTACGGTGGAGTAGACCGTCATTAAAGGGATTTTCAAACGAAACAATCCGACTCCACTTCACAGTGTTGGCAACCGTGCCATTAGGCGATACGCTTAAAAACCGAGTTATATTGGAAGGGCTGCCTCAGGAAACTGATGTTGTGGATAATACAGATACACTGAAGCAAATTGTTACCGGCTCATTCGATCCAAATGATAAGCTGGTAAAGGAAGGTATATTGGCAGAGCGCTACGTAAGAATCGGTGATAAACTGACATACACCGTTCGCTTTCAGAATACAGGTACGGATACGGCCTTTGTTGTAAAAATAAAGGATGAACTTGATCCTTCCTTAGAACTCACTTCTCTACGGCTTCTTTCGGCTAGTCATGCCATGCAATATACCCTTCACCAACGTACTATTACATTTATTTTTAATAATATCAAACTGCCAGACAGTACACGTAACGAGCCGGCGAGTCATGGTTATGTGAAATTTGAAATTGCCCCTATAGCAACCATGCAAAGCGAGACAACCGTTGCAAATACGGCACTTATATATTTTGACTTCAACGAACCTGTACAGACTAATGTTGTTACTAACCGCTTTGTGGATGTGCTGCCATCGGATAGAGTGACCGGAATAGAAGGGGATGTGGCAAGGGAAGTGAAGTTGTACCCAAATCCTGTGTCAGATTTCTTGATGATCCGGGGAGAAGATCAGACTATGCTTAAAAAAGCCGAGATATATACACTAACGGGAACGCTCATTACTTCATCTGTGCTTTACAATAATTCAACCGAGATTGACCTCGCTAATATTGACGCCGGGCTTTATATAGTTAAGGTGTATGGGGTTAATACATATATCAGAAAAATACTGGTAGTTCCATCTCGGTAAGTGTGAGCATGGACGAATTTTCTTCGTTTTGCGAAGGCATCGTATGACGATGAAAAAACCGAGTGGCCTTTGATTCGGCGGAGTTTGCTGAATTGTTTGGCGATGTTTCGAGAAACTTTTTCAGAACCCGGTATAAAACCTGAACTCCTTTATTCGCAGGATACTAATGATGAACGTTTCTTTACTTTTAAAGATAACAAGCCTCTAAGTTTCGAGTACTGGGGATCTTGCTAGTTAGTTATTGGCTGGCCGTATTGCCCGGACATTCATAGGCGTGAAACTCTTTGCACATGTCCAATATGTATAACACCCGGAGAAATTAATTCGCGGAAAAAACGGACGAAAATCGAAGCGAAGAAAAGAGGACTGAAAAACGATTTATAAATCAGAAAGGATGGAGGATGTTTTCATGTACGAGGCGTTCAGGCGTCATATAGAAAAGTTGGTGCCGCTCACTGACAATGAATTTGCCTTCGTTCACTCACATTTGACTGTACAAAATTTTAGAAAGGGAGATTTTTTGATCCGACAAGGTGAACATGTTTCATATCTATACTACGTTGTCTCAGGGCTCTTGAAATTGGTATATAATGATGAATCGGGAAAGGAATATATAGTTTCCTTTGCTATGGAAGACTGGTGGGAAAGCGATATTCAGGCGTACTATACACAGACAAAAGCAACGATGTCGTTACAGTGTATTGAAGATACTTGTGTACTGTGTATTCCGTTGGCAGACTATAAAAAGTTATGTGCAGGTCTTCATAAAATGCAGCGTTTCTTTCTGGAGAAATCGATTGGTGGTCATATAGCATCACAGCAGCGCATATTGTCATTTATCACCTCTAATGCAACAGAGCGGTATGAGCAGTTGTTGAAACGTTATCCGCAATTAGTCCAGCGGGTGCCAAAGTCGTTGCTGGCTTCTTATTTAGGTGTCTCTCGTGAAACCCTGAGCAGACTTTCCTCTTAATCTACTGCAGTTTATAATTGTGATGTTTGTCACGCCCGGGGAAGGCGTGTTGTTGTCAGCTTTGTAGTATATTAAAAATGACAGCAGAATGGAAAAGCGAATTATTAATCCCTGGCAATGGCAAGATCAGCGCAGCTATGTGCAAGCCGTTGAAGTAAAGCAATCTCAAAGTATACTCTATTGCTCCGGGCAAGCAGCCGTACACGCTGATGGACAATCCAGCACGGGAG
>CAMLLI010000960.1 GCA_946480685.1 uncultured Flammeovirgaceae bacterium
CATGATGCGATAAGTTGTAAAATGTTCCGTCCAGTAATTTTATCGATTCAATCAACAGGGACATATACTTTATCTATGGTTTCCTGATATTCTGCCTCCGCTATACTTTGTGTTGTTATTCCTCCACCACTCCGGTAAAAAAATGTGCCGTTCTTTTTTTCGATGAAACGAATCATTACACCGCAATCCAGGTTTTCGCCATCAAAATATCCTACAACGCCTGTATAATAGCCTCGTTTTTCCTGCTCGGCCTGCTGTATAATCTCTACCGTTTTGGTTTTAGGAGCTCCGCTAATGGAACCTGCCGGAAGTAACGCTACCAATATATTTCCCAACGTTGAACGATAGTCGTCAGGCAGATCGCCAACAATTTCAGAGCTCACCTGTAACAAATTCTTGTTACTGGTTTTTATCTCTTCAATATAGCGAAAACGATTAACGTTTACATGCATGGCTACCTGACTAAGATCGTTCCGGATCAAATCAACAATGGTTGTATGCTCAGCTTCTTCTTTCCGGTTGCTCAGAATTACTTCGCGCGCATTCGGATACGAAGCATCGATGGTGCCTTTCATCGGGTATGAAAAAATTTTCTTGCCCTTTATCTGAATGAATGTCTCGGGAGAAAATACCAGCAGCTCGTCCTTCATCCAGATTTTGTACCGGGCGCGACTCTGATAAAACAAATCCTCTAATGAAGCATATAGGGTTATCGGAGTTTTCACAGTGAGGTTTGTGAGGAATGAATCGCCATACGCCAACCGATCGTATACCAGATCGAATTTTTTCTTATATACTTCGAATGAGACCGGTGATATATCTATACGACTCGGCACGTTTCGAGGATCGGCCGTTGTATTTGTGAAGCCGTTGATATTATATCGAAATATACTGCTATCAATATCATCAAGCCTTTTAATCATGGGTTTCTCCATTTCGAAATCCACCATAAACAAAAAAGGGACTTTATCTCGTCCCCATGTATTCATTGTATCGATGAACGTTGCTAAAGTCATCTCACGGAATATTCATATACTTATGTACCTGTAATGATACCTGCCACTGTGGATGTGCCTTTACATAGTCGATGATCAGCGGCAGCATTTCTTTTTCCTTCGACCACTCCGGCTGCAAATATAGCTGGCACGAAGAGCGAACTTTAGACGCAAATCCTTCTGCCCAACTGAAATCACTTTTGTTATATATAATTACTTTGAGCTCATCCGCTTTTTCAAATATAGTCAGGTCTGGATTTTTGAATTTCTTCGGAGAGAAACAAACCCAATCCCACGTTCCGGTTAACGGATATACTCCGGATGTCTCAATGTGCGTTCGAACGCCTGTGTCTTTTATAGCTTTAGTAAGTCCGGTAAGATCATACATAACGGGCTCGCCCCCGGTAATAACAGCAATGGAAGTACCGCTTGCTTTAACGCGCGAAGCCATCTCCTTCACATCAACCAACGGATGGGCCAGAGCATCCCACGATTCTTTTACATCGCACCAAACACAACCTACATCGCATCCACCCAAACGAAGAAAATAAGCAGCAGAGCCCTGATAATACCCTTCTCCCTGAATGGTATAAAAATCCTCCATTAAAGGAAGGGCTAGCTGTTTTGTTTCGTTAATAGTTTCCGGCATTGGCGTTGGGCCATTAGCCCTATGGAAATATATACTATGGATTCTGGAGTTCTGTAGCGCGCAGCGTATTGAACAACAACGAAGCAATGGTCATGGGTCCAACACCACCCGGAACAGGCGTAATATACGATGCCTTCGGAGCTACCGCTTTAAAATCAACATCGCCTTTTATAGCCCAGCCTTTCGGGTATTCCGGACCTTCCACACGCGTTGTACCTATATCTATAACCACGGCTCCTTCTTTCACCATGTCTGCTGTGATCAGCCCCGGTTTACCAACGGCAACCAGGAGTATATCTGCAGCGCGTGTAAAGGTCGGCAGGTCTTTGGTATACTTATGACAGATCGTTACGGTAGCGTGTCCAATCTCGGTAAGCATCATGCTGAGTGGAGCACCGGTTATACGACTCGCTCCTACTACTACGGCATGTTTACCTTCCGTTTCAATGTTATACCTGCGCAACAATTCCATTACTCCAAACGGAGTAGCAGGCATCAGCAAAGGCTTTTTCGAAATTATACTTCCGAAGTTGTGATTGGTAAAGCCATCTACATCTTTATCCGAACGGATCTTTTCAGTAACACGCTCTACAGAGATATGCGGAGGTAATGGAAGCTGAACGATGAAGCCATCAACATCATCATCGTTATTAACATGATCGATGTGTTTCAGCAATTTTTCTTCGCTGATGGTATCAGCAAAGCGCATCATGGTGTAATGAAAACCAACCGATTTACATGCCTTTACTTTATTATCAACATACGTCTGACTGGCACCATCATCGCCAACGAGAATGATCGCCAGGTGCGGCACTTTCTTGCCTGCCTCTTTACGTTCGGCTACTTTCTGCGCAATTTCATTTTTGATGTCGACTGCTACCTTCTTGC
>CAMLLI010000961.1 GCA_946480685.1 uncultured Flammeovirgaceae bacterium
TTGTTGCTTTGTTATGCGGAGTGGTTGCGTCTTACAACGTGAAGGCACAGCGCACGGATAGCAAAGCAACCCAAGCTGATCAACCGCTTACAGCTGTTGTTTTCCTGGCAACAGATTGTCAGATAATTAATAAATATATCGGAGAGTTAAAACACATTGACAGCCTCTTCCACACCAAAGTTTCCATAAAAGGTGTTGTCCCCGGAAATATTAAACAGGAAGAGATCGACCAGTTTATCAGCGAGTACCAGATTAATTTTCCCGTTGTGATCGATGCTGATTATAAACTGGTAAAAAAGCTTCGCGCCACAATAACGCCTGAAGTTTTTTTAATCAACGACCGTAATCACATCTATTACCAGGGCGCTATCGACAACTGGTTTTTTGATCTCGGCAAATACCGCCAGCACATTACTGAACATTATTTGATCGATGCCATTAAGGTTGTGCTGGAGGGGCAATCTCCCGTTGTGAAAAAGACTGAGAGTGTGGGATGCCCAATACAAAAAACTGTTTCTAAAAAATCTACCTCGAAGACGTCAGATTTATAGTTCAAACCCTCCTGATCTACAGTTTAATCCGCCAATAATTTCCTACTTTTGCATTCCTAAATTTTTGAGGAGCAGACGGGAATGGAAAACATCCGCAATTTTTGCATAATAGCCCATATCGACCACGGTAAAAGCACGCTGGCTGACCGCCTGCTTGAGTTTACGGGCACATTGAATGAACGCCAGATGGAGGCTCAGGTTCTTGACAACATGGATCTGGAAAAAGAAAAAGGAATCACCATCAAGGCGCACGCGATCCAGATGAACTATAAACTGGATGGCAAAGAATATATTCTGAACCTGATTGATACTCCGGGCCACGTTGACTTCTCTTACGAAGTTTCGCGTTCAATAGCAGCCTGTGAAGGAGCTCTTTTGATTGTAGATGCCAGTCAGGGAATTGAAGCACAAACTATATCTAATTTATATCTCGCGCTTGAGCATGACCTGGAAATTATTCCGGTGATGAACAAGATCGATCTTCCGCATGCTATGCCGGAGGAGGTAACAGACGAGATCGTAGAACTGATCGGCTGCAAACGCGAAGATGTAATTCGCGCCAGCGCGAAAGAAGGAAAAGGTATTGAAGAAATATTGAAGGCTGTAGTGCACCGCGTTCGTCCTCCGAAAGGAAATACAAATGCTCCGTTGCAGGCCATGATCTTCGACTCGGTGTTCAACTCGTTTAGAGGAATTGAAATTTACTTCCGCGTTTTCAACGGATCGATCAAGAAAGGTGATAAAGTAAAATTCATCAGCACCAACAAAGAATATAACGCAGATGAGATTGGTGTACTGAAACTCGATAAGCAGCCGCGTAATGAAATAAGCGCGGGCAATGTAGGCTATCTGATTTCAGGGATCAAAGTTGCCAGTGAAGTGCACGTAGGGGATACCATTACCAGCACAACAAATCCAGGCGAATCCCTGAAAGGATTTGAACAAGTTAAGCCGATGGTATTTGCCGGTATATATCCGGTAGAGACTTCGGAGTTTGAAGAACTTCGCGATGCGATGGAAAAACTTCAGCTCAACGATGCTTCACTGGTATGGGAGCTTGAAACATCTGCTGCATTAGGCTTTGGTTTCCGTTGCGGATTCCTCGGCATGTTGCACATGGAAATTATACAGGAGCGTTTGGAACGTGAGTTCAACATGACGGTTATAACTACCGTGCCTTCTGTACAGTTCAAAGCATACCTTACCGATGGTTCAGAAGTCAGCATCAATGCACCATCTGAAATGCCTGATCCTACAAAACTGAAAAGTATAGAAGAGCCCTATATCAAAGCTCAGATCATTTCAAAAGCTGAATATATAGGTCCCATCATTACGCTGTGTATGGATAAGCGTGGTATCATCAAGAACCAGAATTATCTTACTACCGATCGCGTAGAGATGTCGTTTGAAATGCCGTTATCAGAAATTGTATTCGACTTCTTTGACAAGCTTAAGTCTATATCACGCGGCTATGCTTCTCTTGACTATCATCTTATTGGCTTCCGTGAATCAGACATGGTAAAGCTGGATGTGATGTTGAACGGTGATAAGGTAGATGCGTTGAGCGCTATCGTTCACCGCGGCAAGTCGCAGGAATGGGGAAGAAAGCTTTGCGAAAAACTGAAAGAACTTATACCTCGCCACATGTTTGAAGTGGCAATTCAGGCTGCTATAGGACAGAAGATCGTAGCACGCGAAACCATTAGTGCTATACGCAAGAACGTGATCGCGAAATGTTACGGTGGTGATATATCGCGTAAGCGTAAACTTTTGGAAAAGCAGAAGAAAGGTAAAAAGCGCATGCGCCAGATCGGAACCGTAGAAGTTCCGCAGGAAGCGTTCATGGCAGTTTTAAAGATCGATTAATATTCAGATATAGTATATAAATGCAGGACACCGTACAGACATCCTATACGCTTATTGATGGCAAGAAGGTAGCAGTCGACATCAAAAATGAAATTGCGCAGAAAGTAGCCGAACG
>CAMLLI010000962.1 GCA_946480685.1 uncultured Flammeovirgaceae bacterium
TTAACGAGTGTTATGTGGATGAGTTCCTGCGCGGTCTTCCCCGTTTCTATTTTCAACAGGTCTGTGAGGTAGCGAGACGATACATGTAGCATGTCGGCTAAATAGCCCACGGAAGGTAAACCGTTTGTGACGAGCAAGCCATCGTGTATATATTGCTGTAAAACTTTGTTAAACTCAGTTGTAATTTTTCCAGAATGTTGTTTCCGATTGATGAATTGTCTTTTGTAAAATCGCTTTGCATATTTCAACATGGAATTAATTCCCGCCAGAATTATCTCACGACTGAATTCATCTTCACTATTGTCGTATTCCTGCTCTATGGTTTGAAAAATATTCAGAATGATTTTCTCTTCTTTTGGCGATAGGTGAAGGGCTTCATTCGTTTCGTAATCAAAAAAGGAATATTGTTGAATATCTTTATACAGGTCATGCCCGTTCAAATAGTTTTCATGAACAAACATGATATATCCATCTTCCTCAAACTCCAAATTTTGCAGCTCCACTAGTTGGCGTGGCTTAATAAAGATCATGGAACCTGTCTCGTGGTCGAACTTGGTTCTGCCATACAACATATAACCAGCCTTTACTTTTTTTAATCCTATCAGGTAACAGTCGCAGGTAAACGGAGGGTAATTCATTCGCGGCAGCTTGTTGACTCGCACAAGCGCCAGCAAAGGATTTTCAGGTGGTGGCACGGATTGCGCGCGCGCCAATTCGCCGAGCGAATTAAAATGTGGCATAACATCTTAATTTAGTCAGCTTTAATTTACCAAACGCTTTATTCAAATTATTACCGGAGGAAAAACTTGATTACAGAATCTGCTACTTTGCCGAAGGGTGCTCGAAATAAATCCAGGCTATTCCAACGGCCCTGCTCAAATATACCTTTAGCATGACTGAGTGTTCGGAATCCTTCTATGCCATGGTATTGTCCCATGCCGCTTTCTCCTACACCTCCAAAAGGAAGATCGTCCTGCGCGATGTGGCTGAAGGTTGCATTAATCGTTACATTCCCGGAGGTGGTTCGATTAAGCACCTTTCGTTTATCCGAACTATTATTGCCGAAATAATAGAGTGCCAGCGGTCTCGGTCGTGCATTCACATAGTCGATGGCATCGTCTATAGACCGGTAGGAAAGTATCGGTAAAATCGGACCGAAGATTTCTTCCCTGGCAATCCGCATTTCGTTAGTTACTCCAAGTACAATTGTTGGAGGCAGTGTGTGAGGACGGCTTCTCGCATCCCCGGGACGATTGCCAACTTCAATAACTTTTGCTCCATGTGCACGTGCATCATCCAACAGATCTTTTAGGATTGTGTATTGTTGCTCGTTCACAATGGAGGTATAATCGCTGCTAGTCGGACCTTCCGGATACGATATCTTCACGCCATTGTCATACGCATTGATGAAAGCATCAACCTCGTCCTCATGTACAAGTGCATAATCGGGCGCAATACATGTCTGTCCTGCGCTTAGTAATTTTCCGAATACGATTCGAGAAGCTGCTCTGTCAAGCGGATAATTTTTTTCGATAATGACCGGAGATTTTCCGCCAAGCTCGAGTGTAACAGGCACCAGATTTTCGCTTGCAGCTTTCATAACGGATCGCCCGACCGATGTACTGCCGGTGAATACTAGGTGATCAAAGGGTAATTTTGAGAATGCTGCACCATCGCTATTCACTATCGCCATCTGCTCTTCCGGAAAAATCTCTTTGATCATCGTTGCAATCACTGCATTTGTTGCAGGTGTAAACTTCGATGGTTTGAGCATCACACGGTTGCCGGCCGCGATTGCCGTAACAACTGGCATCAATGAAAGATTGATAGGATAGTTCCATGGAGATATGACACCTACTACGCCAAGCGGCTGGTACTCGACACGTGCTTTTCCGAATCGCATATACATGGCTACATGTCGATGAGTTGGCCGCATAAATTTGCGCAAGTTCTTATCGAGGTATTTCAAGCCTTCAACCACACCAACCATTTCAACCATTGATGTCTCGTGTCGTGAGCGATGGCCAAAATCAATATTTACTGCGTCTTCAATTTCTTTTCTCTTTGTGATCAATGCGTCTTTAAGTTTTCTGAGATCTGCTCTCCGTTGTGCGAGAGTAGGAGCTCCGTCACGTATAAAGGCAGCACGCTGAAGGTTGAGAATCTTGCTGAGTCTGTCGGAGTCTGTAGTCGTATTATTCATATTGCTTTCAATTTCAAGGTGAATGCTTCAGATGCCTGTGCTCATCTTAGCTGCTTTGCATTATTTGCAGGATTGACCAAGCCGTATGCGATTTTAGGAGCAAGACGGCTCATCATATACACCAACTTTGAAATTCCAACACGAATTGTAAACTGATCTTTTTTAAGCCCGGCAATAAGCGCGTTCACCAGTTTTTCCGGAGTGATTGCCTTGTTCTCAAGGTTCTCCGTCAAAGTTGTGGCAACTACGGGCGGTGAGAGTTCAAATACTTTTACTCTACTATTCAGGATCTCTAAATGATCTCTTAGCGCTGCTGTATAAAAAC
>CAMLLI010000963.1 GCA_946480685.1 uncultured Flammeovirgaceae bacterium
ATTCTCCCTGGGTGATCGGCAGTACCGATTTGCCTCTTGCTGTAGCAATGAGTGTTACAGATGGATCTTTCTCCAGCAGTTCAGTAAGCTTTTGGCCCAGTAATCCGTTTGAGCCAGTAACGAGGATCTTCATATTTAGATATAGTATAGAAAGTGAGCTTGGGTAATATTACTTTTTAGGCGTTGTCTTGGGTGGATATTGATATCCGTATAGCTTGGTAATTTTCTTCCTCGATATTTCTTCAACTGTTACGATCATGCGCACATCATCTACAGGTCTGTCGAATTGATCTTTGGGAAGCGTAGCGATCTTGTCAATCACTTCCAATCCCTTAATTACTTTGCCGAATACAGTATAATCACCATCCAGTTGGGGTGCTCCACCTACAGTAGTATAGGCTTTGAGTTTTTCCGGAGAAACTTCACGTTCGGTTTTTATACCGGTTTGTTTTTCAACACGTGGTTTCAACTTAAGTATAAAATCCTGAGCACCTTTTGAATCTCCACTCTGATATAGCTTTGCAATTGTATCGTAGGTAGCCTGGTTAGCAGGATTCTGAAAGAACTGCTGCATGGCCTGGTTGAATTTTGCCGGATCGATTTTGATATCTTCTTCGGTAACTTTTGAACCTTGTACGATATAAAACTGACTGCCACTGGAAGCCTTCGAAGGGTTTTGTTCATTCCCTTTTCGTGCAGCAGAGAGCGCGCCTTTTTCATGAAAGTACTTCGGGTTAAATTCTGCATCTATAGTGTATTCCGGTCCACCGCGACCGAGCATTTGTCCTTTAGCAGCTTTCTTTGAATCAGGATCTCCTCCTTGAATCATGAAGCCTTCGATAACACGATGAAAAAGTAAACTATCGAAGTAATGTTCTTTAGCCAGTTTAATGAAGTTCTGTTTGTGCTTGGGCGTTTCATCATACAGAATAGCTACCATGTCTCCATACTGAGTCTTGATGGTAACGACAAAATCTTTTTCCTGCGCACAGCCGGAAAATACAACGAGACACAACAGCAGGAGAGAAAGCGATTTACGCATAATTTAAAAGTATATATAGTTTATAGTCGTTGTCTGATCTCTTTCAGGATTTGCTCACCACCTATATTCAGCACTTCGTTGGCTACCATCTCGCCAAGTTCTTTTACATTTTCAAAAGAAGAGGAACGTTTAACTTTGATCACACGCTGTCCATCCAATGAAATGATACCGGCTTTCAGTGAAATAGAATCTCCATCGATATGCGCATACCCGAATGCCGGAATACTGCATCCTCCATGCAATGTCTTTAAGAAAGACCGTTCTGCATGAAGACATACTTCTGTAGCCGGATGGTTAACCCAATTCGTTATAATTTCCTTTTTCTTAAAGTCTAATTTTTTATGACACTCGATCGCGATCGTTCCTTGTCCTACAGCAGGCACAAAATAGCTGGTCTCGATTTTATCTACGATCATGTTATCATACCCCATGCGATGTACACCGGCATACGCCAGCAACAACGCATCACATTCGCCCCCTTGCATTTTGGCGATGCGTGTCTGTAAATTACCACGAATGGAAACAGCTTCTGCATTCGGATAAAAGTGTTTCAGGAAAGCAACTCTGCGCGTGGAGGATGTACCGATCTTTAGTTTATCAGATGTAATGTTGATCTTCCTGTCGCTGATCACCACATCATTTACCAATTCACGTTCGGTAAACGCTACAAGTTCGAGTTCCTCCGGTATATCAGACGACAGATCTTTAGCGCTATGCACCGCTATATCGATGGTACCATCTAATAATTTTGCTTCGATCTCTTCAGTAAATACACCCTTGCTGCCAATCTTGGCAATGGATACGTCCAGTATTTTATCACCCCGTGTTTCAATCGGGATGATCTCTGTGGTATAGCCCGAAGGCTTTATGAGACTGGCCACATATTCAGCCTGCCACAGCGCAAGCTTGCTGCCGCGTGTGCCAATGCGTATTGTTTTTGTATAGGGCATGGTTGTGATCGTATGTTAAAATATATACTTCAACACGTTATGTGTGCTGAAGTGAAGGTATATCAATTCGGATTCAATGTCTTGGACAACTTCAGCGACAAATCAAGAAAGATCATTTTCGCGCTGCCGTTACGTTCCAGGTGATAGCCTGCATCGTTTAACAGCTTGAATGATTTCTCAACTTTATCTAACGTTAATACTTTGCTGAAGTCTTGTACGAACTTCAACTCATCGCCACGCGTGCGGTTCATGTCAGCCGCCCCCGAAATGTTCAGCAACGATTCACGCATCATATTTATACTATAGCTGATCAGGCTTCGCTGGTTAAGTTTGTCCAGTGAATGATATTCGTCAGCCATGGTTACCAGGGTGCCATAGTTTTTACGGAAGCATGCACGCATCCACTCGATGAAACGCTGCGTGTTGTTATCTTCTTCGCTGTCGATAAGCTTGATGCCGAAGTTTAGTCTGCCTTCGGCAAGCTGCGCTAATTTTTCTGCTTTGCGTTCTTCTACTCCGTGTTTCTCCTGGAGATA
>CAMLLI010000964.1 GCA_946480685.1 uncultured Flammeovirgaceae bacterium
AACGCCAACAGTATATTTGTTCATACAGTTGGAACCTACGCCCATGATACCGCGCAAGCCGCCGGTACCAAATTCAAGATCTTTATAAAAACTATCGATCAGTTCTTTCGGTTCTTCTTTGGATAACAGCGCCTTGATCGCTGATTTTGTCTTGTCGTCAATCGTGCGACTGGTAAGCCAGGTTTCTGCTTTTGCCTGTACGGTTTCTAATAACTCACTCATGATCTTTTTTAGTAAGGCCGTAAATTTATCATAAGTTTTTACAGACGCGATGTGTTTCCACACTCATTTTTACATTTCCTGACCAGCGGCAAGAAGTTTAAAAGTCTGGGAGTCGTTATCGATTTGTAAACCCCAGCGATGCAGCACCGGATGTTCCAACGACTTCTCGCGATATTCATCAGGCGACATGATCGGTATACCGTAGATGATCGGGTAGTAGCGCTTGCAATGAGTACAGGTAAAAATACCTTCTACTATAGTGTCGCCTTCCTGGCGGATGATCTTCAGGTCGAGATCCTTTTTATCAAATGGACAAGCCAGTTTCTGAAGGAGTGATGTTTTCATGTTAGTTCATTTGTTGCGTTTGAACAGATATAATAAGTAGCTGATAAATATATTTTTATCGCGGGCGAGTCAGTGCTTCCTTGAAGTTGTGCGCAGCGCTTGCCGGGTCGTCTGCTTTTAATATAGCCGAAATTATCGCCACACCATTTATACCCAGCGGCAGCAAAGTATTGATGGATGCCGGAGTAATTCCTCCTGCCGCAAAGATCGGAAGGTTGGTCTGCCGCCTCGTTTCTTCTACAACTTCCGGTCGGACAATTTCACAAACACCAGCCGATGAAGAAGGGAACATGGAGCAGAATGAAAGGTAGTCAGCAAAGCGTATAGCCCACCCGATGCGAGCGTCATCATTACCACAGGTTATTCCTGTCAGGAATGGTCTCGTTATAGTATTGCGCATAGTATCCCAATCGGTTGGTATAGTATCGAAGTGTACACCGTCAATCATCGTGGTTTCAAGCCAGTGCCATTCTTCGTTCATAAGCACCGGCACGTCAACAGCATGCGCGAGGGTAGTGATGCTGTCAATGAAAGCCTTTTGATCCTGACCTTCCTGCCAGTGATTCCAGATCTGCAGCACATCCACGCCACCAGCCAATGCAGCTTTTACTTTTGGTAAAACATTTTCGATACCGTCATGCGGATCGATCACCAGGTATACGCCACCCTTAACCTTTCTGCGAAGGTCTTCGATCGTTTCTGTATATAGCTTGCCGTTCACAGTCATATACTTTGTTGGTTATTTCCATCCCTTTGCGAAAGCTTCAAAAAATGCGCTCCAGTAAGGATCAGCTCCCGGGTGTTGAAGTTCTATAACGTCCTGATTGCGATGTATCTTGAGTCCTTCAGATGGAGCTGTTACAGAACCAATAACAGTAGCCTTCACGTTGTTTTTAGCTAGGTGCTCCACCAGCAGCGATGCCTTGTCAGCTTTCGCAGTAATAATCATCGCGCCAGCGCCCACACAATAAAGCGGGTCGATGTTGAATAAAGCGCCAATCTTCTTCTGAGGTTCACCCAAGGGTATAGCGGTCTCATTAATCACAACGCCACAGCCGGACGCGTGCGCCATCTCATATATAGCGCCCAGTATACCGCCCTCTGTCACATCATGCATGGCGGTAACAGAATGTGTGTGCCGGTGAAACTCACCTGCTGCCAGGCCAGCCTCAACAGCACTCGTTTCATAAAACAGTTTCGCTGCCTGCTCCTGTACAGCAGTGCCGCAGGATTTTATTACCGTCTCGGGAAAGCTCAGCGCCAGGATTGAAGTCGCGATCAAAGCGCATTCTTTCGTCATGATTAAAACATCTCCTGCTTCTGCGCCTTTGCTGGTGATGATCTGTTCGCCCGGAGCCACCGTGATCATGGTGCCGCCTCCGGCAATGGTTGAGTTTATACCTTCAAAGCGCCCCGTATGTCCCCCGGTAATTGCTATGCCAAGTCGCTCGCAGAACTCATGTATATACTGCCAGTATAGCTCGAAGTCGTGTACCCCAAGCGTTGTGGGCAGGTTCAATGTAAACTGTGCATACTGTGGAACAAAACCAGTAGTGGCCATATCGTTAGCCATAAGTTGAACCGATAACCAGGCAGATTCACGAAGACCCAGCGTGGGGATCAGGGAGAGGGGATCGCTTGTCATGGCCATAGCCAGTCCGTTAGGCAGGTTCACGATCGATACATCCACACCATACTCCGGTCCTATCACCACTTCGCTTCGCACTGCTCCGCAGAATGGAAATACCTTTTCCTTGAAGAATGAGTTTTGAATTTTGCCAGTCTCGGGGAAGTCCATGTTGGAGCGTGTTGATGTGTTAATGTGTTGACGTGTTGATGTTGAGGGAGATATACTTTATCGTTTCAGCTTTACATATAGGCCGAAGAAATCTCCGTAGGGTACTTTCCATTGTTGTACGAGGAACCATTCGGGGAGGCCGGTGCAGTTCCATTCAAGGGT
>CAMLLI010000965.1 GCA_946480685.1 uncultured Flammeovirgaceae bacterium
ATTGTACAGTCTTCTGTTAACGCAGACGGATATGCCACAGAAGGCACGCCATATAGCCGGGCATTCGGGATAAGGATAGGTATTCTATTTGCCTTTGCTGAAGATGCATACGCGACCTGTATCTAAATATTCGCATTGCAGTATACTATATAAATGATGGGAACTTAGGCTGCTAATAATAGGGACGGATGGTGCTACACTGGCTTCATGTAGCTCTAGATATCATCATTTAATGAAGTAATATAGTATTTACCCTTGTGTGCCGGGAACTTTGAATCATGTGCATGCAAAAAGTCTTTTTGTATATTCTCGAACATCTCTCGTATAACCCTTGATCGGTCGGCATTTGTTTTTAGGACATCCACTACAATACTGGCAAGTTGTAGATAGTTCTCTGCATCTGCAGATCTTATGGCTTGTTCCATGCCCTGTATCTCCGGTAGCACGTTTCTGTACACCACACACGTATCAGATAGTTTTCGAAATATCGTTTCATGCACATATTTATACGAAAGTGAATTAAGCTTCTCCATCGGCGCAAGGGAATTCGTGAATGATGTAAAAAAATGTACCCGCAAATTTCATGTCATACCAACGCCTGGCGGTGTATTAGTTTCCAGTATATTGATACGTATCTGATGCGGTCTATTTCAACCACCCCGTTGTAATGCCTTTATCATTTTCGAATATAGTTCCTACGGAGCCGATTATACATCGATTCGCTGGTAGTCCGGTGATACTGCGGATCGAGTACACAGCGTTAAGACCGGTGCAGTGCGCTCCGATGAAATATTGAATTCCTGCTGTTTTTATCTGTTCAGCAGTCCAGGTTAATTTCTGCTCGTGGGCATCCAGTAAATGGAAGCCACCTATGGCAGCATATACTTTTCTGTTCGGCAAATTCTTTTTAACAAATTCCAGTGTATTTACGATACCGGCATGGCCGCAACCTGACAATACGATCAAACCCTCTTTGGTGTCGATCACCATTGAAATATCCTCCCATACAATATCAACGGCGGTTTTATTGGCAAGTCTTATGAGCGTAGTTTTCGGGTAATTCTCCTCGGGATGCACGCGCGGTACAGGTCCGGTTATATATATACCGGGTGCTATACGGGTAAACGATGAGACCACGCGTATAGCCCCCCCGGTTTGAGTATACGCAGCGGAATCAAAAGACATCATTGGATTTTTTCCCTCCAATAACTTCGGTTTAAAAAAGCCGGGTCCAAGCAACACAGACGAAAATGAGCCCTTGGGTTGATATTTATTTCGCAGATATATAGCCCCGCCTGTATGATCCAGGTGATTATGGCTGAGTATAAGATTGGGTATATTGGAAAGATCTACATGGAGAGCCTGCGCATTCTCATATACTATATCCGGAAACTTGCCAGTGTCGAACAAAATCCTTGTGCTGTCGCATTCTACGAGCGCAGAGAAACCCCACTCACCTTTACCTTTGGTGTCGGCAAGCATGGTAGATAAGATTGTTATCTTAACTTTATTTATTTGTTGTCCGATAGCCTGATGGAGATGCAGACTAATGAAAAGTATAGTACTAAGGGTCTTGATTTTATACATCGTTGTTGAATATGTTCGTTGATTAAAGATAACGCTGGTTGCGGGAATTCTAAAGGATGATTAAAGAAAATCACACGGCTAACGACTTTACGTCACATTCCAAGAAAGGGAGGGAGGGATTACCAATGTGTTACTGATCCGTTCTATAAACAAAGCGGGACATTATGTCCCGCCAGTGGTTGTGATTATGATATAGAAATTTGTTTTACTGGTTTTACCTTGGCGTCCTCCCGCTTCGGTACGGTAACGTAAAGAATGCCATCGGCATAACGGGCTGAAATCTTATCACCGTCCACCTTATTTTCGGGTAAGGCGAAGCTTCGTTGGAAGGACTGATAATTAAACTCCCTGCGGGTATATGCATTGCTTTCATCTTTTTCCTCGTGCCGCTCTTCGTGTTGTGAAGAGATGGTGAGTATATGATTGTCTAATTCTACTTTGAAGTCATCACGCTTCATACCCGGGGCGGCAACCTCTATGCTAAAATCGTCATTCGTCTCCCGCACGTTTACCGCAGGGAGAGTTGATCCGTTGGACCTCCAGTTTGTCAATGTAGAATTTAACCAGTCGTCTGCGAAGAAATCATTAAGCAGAGACGGAACGGAAGGAAATAGATTTCCATTGTTTTTAACTAAAGTTTTCATAGCGCAATCCTCCTTTTAATTTTAAGTTGAACATATACTATATCATCTTTAGAAAGCTCCTCTATTGTTTATCAAGAAACCTGAATCTGCCTTGCCGGCTTTGTACGGGCTTCTTCTTTTTTAGGTAGCGTAAGCTTCAGTATACCGTTCTCATAATGTGCTTCAATCTTTTCCGCATCTATCGTTGGTGGCACAGAGAAGCTTCTGCTGAAAGAATGATAATTATACTCGTGCGTTCTGTATTTCCAATCATGTCTTTCTCCGGTGCGATTGTCTTCATGATCGTATGAAATCGT
>CAMLLI010000966.1 GCA_946480685.1 uncultured Flammeovirgaceae bacterium
AGCTTCGTTGCACGACACTTCCAATTGCTTGCGATCAAGATGTTGCAGCGCAGGAAGTTTTTTTCGAAGAGCAATCAACGCCTGGTAATATGCGAATAAAACCTGGTGATGTTCTTTCTCCGGCAAATGCCATTGAAGCCTCGACTTGAAAAACGTTTCTTCAGACTGCGGATCGGGCGCTTCACCCGTTATATGAAATGCAGCAAATTCCGCTTTGCGTCCTTTGCGTACATTCTCAACCAACTCGGGGTCACTATGACTTACGAAATATAGGAACGGATTCGTCTCACCATACTCTTCACCCATAAACAGCAAGGGTATATATGGGCTGACCAATACCGCACCGGCCAGCAGCTTCTGCATTTCAAAACTAGCCAGT
This sequence comes from uncultured Flammeovirgaceae bacterium, assembly GCA_946480685.1. Next base: position 380 of record CAMLLI010000966.1, read on the forward strand.
ACACTGGTACGTTCACCCAACATACGGTTTCCAACGTGATCGTGATTTTGCGAGAACACTATAAATTTCTGCCCGCTATAGTTTGTAGCTTTTACGCCAAATGTTTTCTGCCGGTGTTGCGAATATATACCATCGTATACATACGCATCGCGGTAGGCTTTCGCGAGATGTCTGATGCCATGAAAATCGGAGTAATAGCCGGCTCCCTCCTCTCCTGCTGTTACACGGAGTGCATGGTGAAATTCATCAATCCACTGCGCGTCCATTCCATAGCCGTCATTCTCTTTTGATTTGATATAGCGTGTATCGTTCAGATCAAGTTCTACGATCAGGTAATGCGAGCGTTGCTGTTTCGTGATCAGCTCATCGGTATAGCCGCGGATCTCCCGCAGTATATGTTGCGGGCTGAAATCCTTAATGGCATGAACAGCATCCATTCGCAAAGCATCGATATGAAAATCGCGGAACCACATCAATGCATTCTCAATAAAATAATGCCGCACGCCATCGCACCCTGCGTCATCAAAATTTACGGCATTTCCCCAGGGAGTTTTATACTTGTCGGTAAAGTATGGTGCATATTGCTGCACATAATTACCTTCCGGGCCGAAGTGATTATATACCACATCAAGCACCACGGCTATACCTTCACTATGACAAACATTTACCAGGTGCTGCAGATCTTTCGCACCGCCATAGGAATGATGCACAGCAAACGGAAATACACCATCGTAACCCCAATTCCGTTCTCCGGGAAATTGTGCTACGGGCATAATCTCGATGGCATTTATACCCAGCGACTTGAGATGCTGGATTTTCTTTTCTATTCCGCGAAATGTACCGCGTTCGGTAAATGTACCAACGTGTACTTCATACAATATATACTCTTCCAGCGATGGATTTTTCCACTGCTGATCGGTCCATTTAAAATCGTTGAGATTTACAGCCTGCGAAGGGCCATGCACACCCTCGGGCTGCGCGAGCGATGCGGGATCCGGTAACTCCAGTTTTTCATCCAGCACAAAACTATACAGTTCTCCGGGCTGTAGTTGTGTGGTGCGCAAATGCCAGTAGCCGAACTCCTGTTTTTTCAAAGCAAGCATCCGGTTACTATCCAGTAACCGAATGCATGCTTTGTTGGCCAACGGTGACCATAACAGAATTTCCGCTTCTCCGTTTGCAGTAAAGTTTACCCCTATGGATCGCCGGTTAATGTTTAACGGACTTAGCATAGGCAGTGGGTTGTTGCAGCAGAAGGATGGAGCGTCCTTCTACCTCTATAACACTCTCCGCTGGACATACTTGACCGGGTTCTATCTTACCGTCTGCAGTACTTAACAAGCGTGTCCAGTTCTTCGCATACTTTGCGCCAGGCAACTTGAACTCGAGTGTCTCGTGGTGTGCATTAAAGATCAGGTAAAAATTATCATCAACAATCTGCTCGCCTTTTGGTCCGGGTGTATGTATACCACGTCCATTCAGGAATACAGCCATCGATTTGGCAAAATCTTTCGTCCAGTGTTCTTCTGTCATCTCCTCTCCGTCAGGCTGAAACCATGCTATATCTTCGAGGCCTACACCTTTGATCGGTTGTCCCTGGAACCAGCGTCTTCTGCAGAACACCGGATGATCTTTGCGCAGCGCAATCAACTGTTGTGTAAACGCCAGCAGCTCATCATCAGCATCTTTCCAGTTCGTCCATGAGATCTCATTGTCCTGGCAGTATGCATTATTATTTCCTTGCTGCGTGCGACTGATCTCATCACCGGATAGCAACATAGGTACACCTTGTGAGAGGAAAAGTGTAGTAAGCAGATTTCGCTTTTGACGCTTGCGTAGTTCAAGCACTTCTTTCTCTTCGGTCGGTCCTTCTGCGCCACAGTTCCAGGAGCGATTGTGACTTTCACCATCGTTGTTGTCTTCACCATTCGCTTCATTGTGTTTTTCATTGTACGATACCAGATCGTTCAGTGTAAAACCATCGTGCGCTGTAATGAAATTTATACTGGCTGTCGGACTTCTGTAATCTCCTTCATATAGATCAGAACTTCCGGTGAGACGCTGTGCAAATTCACCGAGCATACTATCGGCACCACGCCAGAAGTCGCGGATGCAATCCCTGTATTTACCGTTCCACTCAGCCCAG
>CAMLLI010000967.1 GCA_946480685.1 uncultured Flammeovirgaceae bacterium
TCGATGATCTCGAAGAACAGAGTAGGGCGGTCTTGTACCGGCTTGGTGAAGATCTGTAACAAGTAGCCTTCTTCATCGCGATCGATGAGGATGTTCTGCTTTTTCAGTTCCTTGATATCTTCGTTAATCGTTCCGACACGGTCGAGTACATCTTCATAGTAGGTTTCCGGAACATATAAAAACTCGACACCACGTTTTCTCAACTCGCTCACGGTATATACAATGTCATCAGTCGCGATGGCGATGTGCTGTACGCCGGGACCATAGTAGAAATCAAGATACTCTTCGATCTGTGACTTCTTCTTTCCTTCAGCCGGCTCATTGATCGGGAATTTTATATAGCCGTTTCCATTCGATACTACTTTGGACATGAGTGCGCTATATTCGGTGGAGATGTCGCTGTCATCAAACGTAACGAGCAGACTGAAACCCATCACTTTTTCATAGAAGCTTACCCACTCGTTCATCTTTCCGAGTTCAACATTGCCAACACAATGGTCTACATACTTTAAACCGATGGGGGATGGCGCCAGTGTACTCTTGCGTGCTTTATATCCCGGAAGGAATGCTCCTTTGTAATTCTTACGCTCTACAAATGTGTGGATCGTCTCACCATACGTTTTGATCGATGCTACAACGGCTTCGCCATGCTCATCTTTCAAAACGGTTGGCTCTTGCACCGCCACGCCACCACGTGAGGTTGTCTCATAGAAAGATTTACGCGCATCGTCTACCCATAATGCCAACACCTTTACACCATCGCCATGTTTGCATACGTGTTGTGCGATGGGGGTATCTTTTTGCAAAGCAGTTGTGAGTACAAATCTGATCTTGTTTTGCTGCAGTACATACGAAGCACGATCGCGCACACCGGTTTCCGGTCCAGCATAGGCAACGAGTTCAAACCCGAGACAATGCTGATAATATAGTGCTGATTGCTTGGCATTGCCAACGTATAGTTCGATATAGTCGGTGCCATTGATGGGCAAAAAATCCTGGTTCATAAAATGAGATTTTAAGAGTTAAACCGTCTGATTCATTTACTTCGCCTGTGAAATTACAGCATCTCACAAGAGGAAGGAAGCATTACAAAGGAGATTCGGCAAAATGGGAAACGAACGATTTTTATTGGCCGGACCGGATCAAAAGTGTATAAGTGACAAAATAATATAGCGAAGAAAATGCGGTTGAGTTTTGCTGTGAGTGCACCAAACTATTTCCTAATTCAATGATTTCTTTAATCTTTGGGGTAAAATACGAAACATGGACATTCAGGCATTTGATAAAGCGCTCCAGGAAATTGTTAAAAAGAGAACCGACCTGGAGAAAATAGATTACAACAATCCGAAGTATGACGATCTGGAAGAACAGCTGCACGATCTGGAAGATGCTTTCTCAGTGAAGTACGGTGAATACCTCGATGATGTGTTACAAGATGTGCATGATGAGTTGTGTCCTGATAACGATGTTCTCTTCCCAACTGCCTATATTAAAGGTGTGCCTGTAGAAATAGACAAATACGCAGGCAAAGAAACCATACTGACATTAGAAGCCAATCCACCACGCATCACCCTGAGCATCGGGAAGGAAAAGAAGAAGGAAGTGGTTTGGACAGCGAAGTAAACGTGTTTAGGTATTTACGTTTGATACGTGTTTACGTCTAATGCATTTGCAACGTAAACACGTACACACTTATACACATAAACACGTCAACGGAATCCCAGCGTCTTTCTTACTCTCTCTAAAACTTCGAGCGCGATGGTACGGGCTTTGGCTTCGCCTTGTTCGAGTTTTTTGTCGAGTTCGTCCGGGTTGCTCATGTAGAAGTTGAAGGCTTCACGCTCTTTGCTGAACTTCTGGATGATCAGTTCGTAGAGTGCTTGCTTCGCGTGACCGTAACCAAAGTTACCAGCCAGGTATTTTTCGCGAAGTTCTTTCTGTTGATCTTCGTTAGCCAGCAGACTATATATTTTATACGTGTTGTCAATATCCGGATTTTTCGGAGCTTCCAACGGGGTGCTGTCACTGACGATGGATTTTACCTGCTTCAATAATTCCTTCTCCGGCAAGAATATATCGACAATATTTCCGTACGACTTACTCATCTTTTGTCCGTTGGTACCCGGTATTGTCATTACCTGTTCTTCAATTTTTGCTTCGGGTATCACAAACGTTTCTCCGTATTGATTGTTGAATGCTGTAGCGATATCACGTGCCATCTCCACGTGCTGTCGCTGATCTTTTCCTACTGGAATGAATTGAGCGTCATACAATATTATGTCGGCAGTCATTAGAACCGGATAAGTAAAGAGACCAACGTTTACGTCCGATAGTCTCTCAGACTTGTCTTTAAATGATGTTGCATTGGCAAGCATCGGGAAAGGTGTAAAGCAGTTCAGATACCACGTGAGTTCACAAACTTCCGGAATGCGTGATTGCCGGTAGAGATAGTTCTTCTCGATGTCGAAGCCGAACGCAAGCCAGGCGGCCGCTACGGCACGTACATTGCTGACACGGGTTTCTGC
>CAMLLI010000968.1 GCA_946480685.1 uncultured Flammeovirgaceae bacterium
CGTGCTGAGTATACTGTTCAGCTTCTGCTGGCTTTGTCTCACCAGATCATTCGCTTGCTCCTGTATCTTTTCGTGTGCTGCCGATAATTGGTCGTTGGTAGAGAGTAATTCTTCGTTGGTAGTGATGAGTTCTTCATTGGTGCTTGCGAGTGCATGATTCGCTTCATCCAATTGGCGTGTGCGTTCGGTAATCTTTTTTTCGAGGTTAACGTTCAACTCGTGCAGCTGTTGTTCAAACTTTACACGCTCCGTAACATTCTGCGATAAGATAAGCTCAGCGCGTTTGCCGTGCCAGTCCATAGCATACGAAGTTATCTGTACCCATATCAGTGTGCCATCTTTCCTGAGATGTCTCCATATACCCGAGCTGTATATTCCCTGCGGAATTCCAAGAATAGCTTGATGAAGCCGCGGTATATCTTCGGCAGGTCGTATGTCGCGGATGGTTCGTGCAAGAAATTCTTTCTCGGTATAGCCATATTCACGTATAGCTGCTTCGTTTACGGCAAGAAACGATAGCGTGTCCCGGTCATATACCCACATCGGATTCGGATTCTTCATGAACAGTTTGTCATACTCGGTTATCCTTCGCTGTAGGGTAACCTGAAAACGGTTCAACAGTATATATAGCAGCAAGCCGGAAACAAGTACAAAGCTTATTCGCATCAGCACACTCAGTAACGTGATGTTATGTCCGGACGCATTCAAGAAATATGTATTCATCAATACGGTGCTTCCGTAAACCCAGGCAACACCCAACAGGGTATAGATTACAGTAATTTTTAACGATTGCCCTGATTTCTTCAACATCTTGTTAAACGGTTTTTAATCTTCAGCAGTACGCGGGCTCACAACATTAGAAAAGTAACAAATTCTTCCTAATTTTTCCGGCATCACGGTCCGATCCATAAATTTCAAGGAATAAAAAAATCGGAGCAGTGCATTATGGAAAATCCGTCCCACCTGCATCTTACTAAAAAATCAATCCAGATATGAAGAAGACAATGTTATGGTTTCTGTTGCTGTTAAGTTTACGGTTGTCAGCACAACAAGTTAAAACGGTTGATTCACGAATCAGTCACGTAACCGTATTTCTGAACAAGGCACAGATCGAACGCGCTATTAAAACTCGGGTGGAGGCAGGCAAAACTGATCTGATTGTAACCGGTTTAACATCGCATCTGGACCCGCGAAGTATACAGGTGGCCGGCAAAGGTAATTTTGTGATATTGGGAATCACGCATCAGCAGAATTATTTGAGTGAACTGAATGTACCAACGTCACTACGTATACTTAAAGATTCCGTAGAATACCTGCAGAAGCAGATCACACTCGAGCAAAGTCAGAAAGAAATCCTGAGCAAGGAAGAACAAATGCTGTTGAGCAACCAGAAGATTGGAGGCACCAATCAAAACCTGACGGTAGCAGAGTTGAAAGGCATGGCCGACTTTTATCGTGTGCGGTTAAGCGAGATTGTAACAACCCGTATGAAGCATGATGACAAGATCAAAAAGATAAACGAGCGCGTGATTAAACTGCAACGGCAGATACAGGAACAAAATGAACTATATACTCGCAACACAAGTGAAATTGTAATCAGTATTTCTGCTGATGCTGCATCTGCTGCCGACCTGCAGGTAAATTATATAGTGGCGAATGCCGGATGGTATCCGCAGTACGATTTGCGCGCTATAAATACAAAGAGCCCGGTGCAGTTAAACTATAAAGCAAATGTATACCAGAGCACCGGTGAAGAATGGAAAAATGTAAAGCTGAAGTTATCAACTGCAAATCCGAATGAAGGTGGTTTAAAGCCTGAGCTATATACCTGGTATCTTAACTTTGAAGAACCGGTTGTGTATCGTTCGTATAAGAGAAAGGCTGCAGCCGGTGCTGTATTGGAATCTGCGGCACCTGCCATGGAGATGGATAAAGCGGAAGAAGAGGTTATGGTAATGAAAGATGTGGCTACTGCTGCTGACTATGTAAACACCATTCAAACATCACTTAACGCTGTGTTCGATATAGCCTTGCCCTATACTGTTGCGTCATCCAGCAAGCCTACATTAGTAGATATCAGCAAACACGATTTAAAGGCAACCTATCAATACTCGGTAGCGCCTAAACTTGATGCCGATGCTTTCTTAATGGCGCAGGTTGTTGATTGGGAAGAACTGAGTTTATTGCCGGGTGAGGCCAACGTTTTCTTCGAAGGTACATTTGTAGCTAAAACGTATCTTGATCCCAACAATATAAAGGATACACTAGCCGTATCGTTGGGCCGTGACAAACGCATTGTAGTAAAACGCGAAAAGTTGAAAGACTATAATTCTCGTAAAACAATAGGCTCGAACCAACGTGAAAGTTTTGCATACGAGATCTCCGTGCGCAATACCAAAAATGAAGCTATCAAAATTGTTGTCGAAGATCAGTTGCCGGTTTCTCAGAACAGTCAGATCGAAGTAACGTCTACTGATGCAGGCGGTGCAGGTTACAACAAAGACACCGGCAAACTGGTGTGG
>CAMLLI010000969.1 GCA_946480685.1 uncultured Flammeovirgaceae bacterium
ACAAATACCAGCACGGCACTGAAGAATGTTACCAGTCCGGAATTTCGAAGAAAGGAAACGGAATACAGACTTACCAGCAATACTGTAGCTACTGACGCAATTAAATATGCCAAATTGTAATGAAGATGTTCAGAAAGCGACAGCAGCAACGTATAGTATATAACAAGCGCTACACCCACCAGTAAATATTGAAACGCATGGATGCGAATCTTCTTCACAATCTCTACCAGGAATAATGAGACAAAGGTGAGCAGAATAATCAGCACGCCATATTTAGCCGTGCGCATGCTCTTCTGGTATTGATCTACCGGTATCAGTAATTCTGTTCCGAATGCAGAGCCGGAGAGTTCTTGTTCCGTGCCGGTCCACTCTTGTGCGAAAGGTCTGTTGTAGTGCAGCACTTTCCACTCAGCCATAAAGCCTTCATTATTTACCGTACGATTTATAGGAAGAAACTCTCCGTTAAAACTCGGACTCGCCCACGGGCCTTTCAATTTTACATCCGTTGTTTTACCGGTAGGTATAAAATTGAGCGATGTACTTCCTTTCAGACTTAGTTGTGTAGCTATATCTCCTGTAAAGTCTTCCGCTTTTGTCCACGGCAGTGCGGCAATTATACCAGTCTTGGTGGTGACAGACGATGTTGTTGTAGCATCGGCATAATATTGACCATCTACATACGTGCTATTCGTGTTGGAAGAATTTACCGCAGTACGTATACCAAACCCGATCTGGTTAGAAGGTTCGCTGTTTAATGGTTGATTGCCCATCTTGAATGAAGGATTATCGCTGATGCCCCGCAGGTCGCTGATGCAGAGTACAAGGCGTGCTTCATTCCAGTGTACATCTTTTTCATCGATGTTTAACTTCTTGAAGTTGGGACGTTGAAAAGTAGTCTTAATGTCGATGGTGGATTCATATACAGCAGCGTCATATATACCGCGATGCAGTATCTGTGGCTTTACAGTTCCATCGGCCGTTAATGTTTCAGGGAGGAAGTATGCATCCTGAGTCCACTCGCGGATCTCGATGCCATCTTTACCTTTATCAATCTTCTCGCGGTTGGTAAAAGGTATCACGAGTACAGGTCCTGCCAGCGTCTGGTCTCCCGACCATTTCGAAGTAATTTCAGTCACTACTTCATGCGCCCGGTATTGACGTTCGTGAATAATGCTTTCGATCCAGAACTGCGGTATCAGCAGGATCAACGTTAAAAAACCAATCGCGATTAATTTGATAACAATCGATTCGCGAAACCACGCACCAATCTTCTCGAAGATGGTACTTACCGGTGTGCCAGGTTGTGTTTCCATAAGGTATAGATGTAATTAGAAGGTATAGATGTTAAAATTTTATAGTTGATGTGAATTCCGTCTGTATACCACCACCATGCGTGCCATCGTCACGGCCTGCCGCAGACGCGCTGTATAGTGATGGGCTATGCGTACAAAAACATTCTTGAATAGGAGGTATATCAAAAGCAACGCAGTGAAGTAAATAATACCGCCTTCCACACGCTGCATCCAGAACGAATTTAACCACGGCAGCGAATCCTGTATACGCAATACGGGCAACGCACTGATAATACGAATAGAACTGATCACCAGTGTAAGCATAAACGAAGCCAGCAGTATACCTATATATACCAGTACCGACTGCCACGGTTTAAAAACATGATACGGAGCCGTAAGCGATAAAATGCAGAAAACAAGAATGAGGTAATTCTCGCCCGAGAAAGTATGATTGAGCGTAATGTTCAGATCAGGAAAATAAAAACCACTATGCGTATGAATAGACCGGGTATCAAATATATACTCCAGCATCGCGTTAGCCGGGTTCAGCATGAGTGTAAACTCACTTGAGCTAATGGCCGTGAACAGAATCTTTAAAACAATGGCCGTTACAACAGTAACTCCAAACCATAATGCCGTTTTGTTCAGGAGATTTTTCATAATCGATTCCAATTCATTAAAAGTACTTTCAATTTCAAAGTTTATACGTAAAAAAATTACTTCTGTTGCTTTACCACCGCCTCCAATGCATCTAAATGTTTTTTAAAGGCATTGCGGCCGCGTTCTGTAATTTTATACTTGGTATTCGGTTTTCGGTCTACAAACGATTTGGATACCGATATATACTTTTCACGCTCCAGCGCCTTTATATGCGAAGCCAGGTTGCCATCCGTTACATTCAGAATTTCTTTTAACGAACTAAACTCATAGCCATCGTTCGTTACCAGAACAGACATGATCTGTAACCGCACCCGGTGCTCCAGCACTTTATCCAGATTATCGAACGGATTCTTCACTTGTCATATTTATTATACATGATGACTCCATAAATAATATGAAGAACACCAAACCCGATCGCCCAGAAGATCAACCCATACCCCGGCACCGATGCTGATATAAGTCCCAGTATAATTTCAGAAAAACCTAAATATCTGATTTCATCAAATGTATTGGCGCTGCCTTGTATAAGAGCAAGCCCGTAAAACACAAGACAAGCCGGAGCAGCC
>CAMLLI010000970.1 GCA_946480685.1 uncultured Flammeovirgaceae bacterium
CCCGGAACCGTATGGAGTTGACTCGACCAAAACAACCCGGTTTGAATGGTTAGCCTTTCAGATGCAGGCGGAGTTTGATAAAGAGATTTTTACAAACGTAAATCTCAAGTGGCGATACCTTATGTTTGCTAATTACGAAACGCTCGAACTCAAAACGATTGACCACCGTGTTGATCTCATGCTCACTGCTAAAGTAAATCGTTTCATTAATGTAAGTCTGGGTGGCATTCTCTTGTACGACTATGACCAGGATAGCGGTGCACAGTATAACCAGTTGTTCAACTTCGGTTTCCTGTATACATTCCAGAATTACGAAGACAAAAAGTAACGTCTGAATAAAGAACAGAAAGGCTCGAAAACATTCGGGCCTTTTTTATTCCATTCAGCTATAATTTTAAATTGCGTACGCATACGCGAAGATGATCAGCAGATCAATCTTTTCGTTTTTAAAACCCAATCGAAATATGTCAGTAGAAAAATTTACAGCGGCTGTTCAGAAATCCTATACCACACATCTTCCTGCTATCCACCTGGGAGCCGGTATATTTCAAAATGAAATTATAGCGGATGCAAAGGTATATCTGCCCATGCGCATGATGAACCGTCACGGGCTGGTAACAGGAGCGACAGGTTCCGGTAAAACGCGTACACTGCAGTTGCTGGCCGAGCAACTTTCCGCAGCCGGTATACCGGTATTTATGCCTGATATGAAAGGCGATTTATCCGGTATGGCCAAAGAAGGTGTGACCAACGAAAAAATACAGGAGCGTGTCGCGGCACTCGGTGTTCAATATATACCGACAGCACTTCCGGTTGAAATATACTCCCTCAGCGGTAAACTGGGTGCACAGATGCGGGCCACCGTTACAGAGTTTGGTCCGGTGCTGCTTACCAAAATTCTTGAACTTAACGATACGCAAGCCGGTGTACTAAATATACTATTCAAGTATGCCGATGATAAAAATTTACCGATCGTAGATTTCAGCGATCTGAAAAAAGTACTTAACTACCTTACTGAAGGACCGGGTGCAGCTGAGATTAAAAGTGACTATGGAAAAATATCATCTTCCACCGCGAGTACAATATTGAGGAAGATCGTGTCGCTGGAACAACAAGGTGTTGATCAGTTATTCGGAGAAACATCGTTTGACGTAGATGACCTCTTTGAGAAAGTAGATGGTCGCGGTGTTATCAGTTTGCTGAATGTTGCAGACATGCAATCGCAGCCTGCGGTGTTCTCTACGTTTATGCTGGCATTACTCGCTGAAATATACCAGCGCTTGCCCGAAGCCGGTGATCTTGATAAACCCAAGTTGATCTTCTTTCTCGATGAAGCACATTTACTTTTCAAAGATGCACCTAAAGCATTTCTCGATCAGATCGACCAGGTTATCCGATTGATACGTTCAAAGGGTGTAGGTATATTTTTCTGTACACAGCTTACCCAAGATGTACCGCCTTCGGTATTGGCCCAGTTGGGTAATCGCGTTCATCATGTGATCCGCGCGTTTACTCCCAACGATGTAAAGGCACTCAAGGAAACGATCAAGACATTTCCGAAGTCTGAGTTCTACGAAATGGAACAACAGTTTACACAACTCGGAACCGGCCAGGCATTTATCACCGTGCTGAATGAAAAAGGTATACCTACCGAAACGGTTGTTACACACTTGCTGCCACCGGCTTCGTATATGGGGCCACTCTCTGAACAAGAGTATAGCACGTTGCTGAATAACTCCCACTTCTACAAGAAATATAAAGATACTGTCGATCCGCAGAGCGCGTTCGAAATGCTGAATGAACGCATGCAGCAACTTGAAGAAGAAAAAGAAGAGAAGCAGGAAGAAAAGAAAGCATCATCTTCATCACGCACAACCTCGCGAAAGCAGGAGAAATCTACATTGGAAGAAGTGATGGGATCACCACTTGCTAAACAGGTAGGGCGCGAACTTGTTCGCGGTGTATTCGGTATACTCTTCGGTAGCAGTGCACCACGCAGAAGTTCCCGAAAACGCAATAGTATATTTTAGTCTTTATGATTGGAAAATTAGAAGATTGGAAGATTATAAGATTGTGGATTCCGCTATATCTATATTATAAATCTCTGATCTTAAGATCTTGTAATCCTCCAGTTTTTCAATCTTTCAATTTTTAATTTTTCCAATCCTCAATATGTGGGAAGACAACGATGATGAAGCGGATGACAATGACTACGATCCGGAGCAGGAACGGAAGCGCATGGAGGCACTTCCTATTTTTCAAAAGGCAGAAGAGATCCGCGAACTGACAAGACGTATTATCGATTCGATTGATGACGAAGAGGTACGTATGATTCACAGCAATATCATGCTGGAAGATTCGATTATACTTTCGGCCAAGATAGCAGGGGCGGAGGCGATGGATGATTTTATTATGAAAATGGAGAATGCCACCATCATAAAAATTCATGCACGCAGTCTTCTCACACAAACGGCATCATTGCTCTTCGAAGAAGTGCTCCCGGAAGAATACCTGC
>CAMLLI010000971.1 GCA_946480685.1 uncultured Flammeovirgaceae bacterium
CCTTGATTACAGCCGGGTTCGTAACGGTTGATATGATGAGGAAGAACAACAGCAGAAAGAACATGATATCGTTGAGCGATGAGGTCGCTACTTCATGGGCAAACTGTTTCCGGTGTCTGATCTTCATGACTCAGGAGTAAGGATTGAACGCATGAAATCAAAAACGTCTTTCTGCATCTTTAATGTAAATACGTTTACACGCTGTTGAAGAATGTGATATGCGCAGTAAGATATTACACCTACGAAAAGACCGGCACCACTGGTGATCATCTTCTCATAAAGACCACCCGCTATAATACCGATGGTAATGTTATCGGTTTGTGATATGTCATAAAAGATACGGATGATCCCACCGATCGTACCGATGAACCCCAGCATTGGCGCTACACCGGCAATGATACCGAGGTATCCCATGTTGCGTTCCATCTCGGCTACTTCAATGTTGGCGGCAGATTCCATCATACTTTCCAGTTCTTTCATGGGCTTTCCAATGTGCTCCAGTCCTACTTGCAGAATTTTACCTGTCGCGGAACCATCCTGAGCTGCATACATGCGCGCACTCTTGATGTCGGCATTCTTGAGGTATTGCTTGATGGATGATACCAATTCTTTTTTCTCTTTGGTAACAGCGTTGAGGTATAGATAGCGTTCAAAGAAGAAATAGCAGGCTACAAACCCTAAGAAGGCTATCGGGATCATGATCCAGCCACCTTTCATTACCATATCAAGAAGTGATAATGAGTCTGTCGAAGATGTTGTTACAGCAGTAGTGTCTACAGACGTGGATATCTGTAAAAGAATAGTGAGGATACCAAGCATTGGAGAGACCGGGATTTATATTTAATAGCAATAGTAGCAAATTACTTGCTACTATCGCTATTTATATTGTTTAATGACTGAAGTACTGTAAAAAATTCTCTTTGGGTAAGAACGCGTACTTCGTGTTATTTATTGCAGAATCTTAGTTAGCCGTCTTAGCTTTTTGCTTCTGAGCAGCAGCTTGTTTTAAAGCATCAAGATAGGCTTTAGCCTTTTCGTTAGCAGGATCAAGCTCCTTCAATTTCTCAAAAGTCTTCTTAGCGGCTGCAAAATCACCTTTCGTATCGTAGTAATATCCCATATAAGAATATGCATCGATCAGATCAGGTTTAGATTTGCTCTTGTCCGGATTTGCCTCAGCGATCTCAATCACTTTCTCAAAGTATGGTTTTGCTAAACCTTGTTTCAACTCAGGATCCAGGTTGGCCACTGAACGTGCTCTCCATGCGTATGGAATTGTAATGTTAGGTTGCAATACTGCGAGCTCAGCAAATGTAGTATCAGCTTCGGTGAACTGCTTGTTGAAATAGTATGAACGACCTAACGCAAACAGATCCTGTGAAGAAAGCTTATTGTTTTTAGCAGTACGTAATTGCTTGAACGCTTCGATAGCTTCAGGATATTTCTTCTGCTTGTAGTAAGCATCTGCTATAGTCTGAGCGATCTCAGGGTTCGGCTCAAGCGCGAGAGACTTCTTGAAGTTTTCAAGAGCCAATGAATCTTTAGCCTGCTTCTGCAGCAACTTCGCTAAATATGTATAGTCGCTAGCCTGGATTTCGGTCTGTGGAGCTTTGGCAAAGTACTGACCGAATACTTCTTCTGCTTTAGCAAGTTCACCTGCTTCTGTCAATGAGTAAGCATAATATTTATATACTGTTGGCGATACATCTGCACGTTTAGTGAGACCTTCGAATACCGTGTTAGCTTTCTTATAATCTTTCGCCATGAACAGGAAGAAGGCATAGCGAAGTTGAGCTGGCTCTGGTCTTTCTGTTAATGACAGATATTTCTCATAAGCCTTCACAGCTTCAGGAGCTTTCTTCTGTGCATAGTATAATTCACCAAGTTCTTTGTATGCTAATGCATAGTTAGGGTCAGCAGCAATGGCTTTGTTGAAGTGCTCTTCTGCTGAGCTCAGGTTCTTCGAGCGCTGGTATACTACACCAATTTTATACTGTGGTGTTCCGCTCTTCGGATCCAGTGTAGCAGCTGTTTCGAAAGCACTTACTGCTTCACCACCTTTTACCTGTTTTGTATAAGCATCGCCTAACAAAATGTAAGTTTCATAGTCTGATTTCTCGATCGACTTAGCTTTCTGCAATAAAGTCAAAGCATCAGCAGTGAACTTATCATTTTGCAGATAAGCCTGTGCTACAGCTTTCAATACAGAAGCATTCTTTGATTTTGTTTGAGCCAATGCCTGATCCAGCAATGTCTTTGCTTCAGCAACATTGTTCTCGATCATACGCAGATAACCTTTACCTGCAAGATTCAAGGCTTCCTTCGCATTTACTTCTAAACCTTTTTGAAATGATATCTCAGCTTTTTCTTTTTCGCCGTTGGCGATTTGCGCCATACCGAGATAGTATAGTAAAGATGCATCAGTCGGGGTTGCTTTTACAGCTTCGCTCAACGTAGCAACTGCTTTGTTAGTCTGTTCGATTTCCATTTGCTGACGTGCTTGCTTTACAGCC
>CAMLLI010000972.1 GCA_946480685.1 uncultured Flammeovirgaceae bacterium
GTTGTAAAATACAAGCAAATGTGGGCAGCACTAAAAGACCGGCTTGAAAAGGGAGATGCTTCTGACAATACACTTCCGGCTAAAGGTAAATTTGCTGATAGCAATATCAAGAATCTCGTACTGTCTCAAGCGAAAAAGCAAGGTTGGACAGTCAAGCAGTGCTATTTTGAAAATAACAATTGGACAGAGGTTGGCGAGACAACAGACCTTGATCGGTTCCGCCGGGTACACGCTATCGTAACTTACAAGAAAGGTACGGACTGTTTCTACGCGATTGTGGAAGTAAAAGAAAATTACTCCTTCTCAAAAGCAGCATACGGTCCACCGGCATTGGAAATTATAGCTAGCGATACGCCCATTGAATGCTCAAAATACTAGTGGGATAACACTGGTTAAAGTGTCGGCCCGGGGAACGTGTTTCCCTGGGCTTTTTTTTGTGAAGAGATGTTACGATTTCACCGTACACTATAGATGCGGCTACTCTAATTTTCAAAACGCCTGAGCGGTGAAAGTATTCACCTCAGTGGATTTTTAATGTCCGGAATATTCTGTTTGATCAAATTAGTAGAATCAAAAATTACCTATGATCACCGAGTATACGCGTTATCAAATACCGCACGATGTCAAGCTGCAGTTTCTGATAAAGTTCGAGCGCTTAAGTAAACTTCTAAACAGCAATGCCGATTGTCTTGCTTTTGATTTGGTTTATGATGACAATGATAGCGACTCCTTTGTTTTGAGAATTACGTGGCAGTCCATTTCAAGCTTCAAGCGTAGTAAAGATCATTATACTTACCTGCAAATTGTGTTGGCGTATAGGCGGTTTGCCCAAAGGCCTCAATACTTCCACCATGTTAATTTCGGATGGAGCAAGATACAATTACAGACCGACCTGCATTCGTTCTGTTTAAATTAAATCCATTAAATACTTCCATTAAGAGCCAACTATATATTTACTATGAAAAAATTAATTCTATCAGTAGCAGCTTCTGCCGTACTATACTGCGCGCAGGGCCAGGATCACCAGGCAAAAGTTAAGGCGATGCTTGACGCTGAAAATTCATTTGCCCGGATGTCTAAAGAACAAACAACAAAAAAGGCTTTCCTGCAATATCTCTCAGACAGTTCGGTGATGTTCGATCAATCAAAACCCGTGAAGGGCAGAAAGTCGTGGGAAGAAAAAAAAGAGAACAACGCCCTGCTATTTTGGTGGCCGGTATTTGCCGGTGTGTCCAATGACGGCAACCTGGGATTCTCCACGGGGCCGTGGGAATATGCTGCTACTAAATCCGACAAACCACAGTACTTCGGGTATTATGCTACTGTGTGGGAGAAGATGGCAGACGGCTCCTGGAAGATGGCCGCCGACATTGGTGTTTCTCTTCCAAAAGCAGAAGAGAATATACCTTCATTGTCCATCTCCGCCCCTCCATCAAAAGCTGCGTTTAAAACCGGAGATGATGCAAAAAAAGATCTCTATCAACACGCCCGCCAATACGACAGCCGTCTTAATAGTGCAAACTGCTCTGTGCTTGCTACCTACTATGCAAAGGACGCAAGGCTATTGCGTGAAAACCAATTCCCCTATATAAATGTAGAAACGTATCAAGTTGAAAAAGATGTCAGGTATATATTTACTACAACTGGTGTAGGTATGTCTTCATCGAACGATCTTGGCTATACATATGGCACAGCAAGTTCAACCATCCGGAAAAACGGAGCCGATAAAAACATTCACCACTATTTCATGAAGGTATGGAAACGTGAAGGAGACGAATGGAAGATCGTACTGGATGTACTCGGTGGCGCGTAGTATCCACAGTCAGCATAAGTGCACATCAACAGGAAAGCCTTTTATCAACTTGGTAAAAGGCTTTACTTTTTTCAAACCCGATGTCAATGTCGCGTAATCAATCTTCACTCCTGCCCTGAGACAATGTTCTGCTGCATGTTTCGAAAACGCCCGGGGCTAACGCCATACTTCTTTTTAAATGCTTTCGACAGCGTAGACTTATTGATGTAGCCAACGCTCATCGCTACTTTGTCGAGGCAGTAATCGGTGGTTCGTAAAAGGTCGGCAGCACGCTCCACGCGTAATGTATTGATGTATGATGCAACAGGCCTGCCTTCGATGACCAGGAATATATCGCGAAGATGATGATACGAAACACACGCGTAGTCCGCGAGTATATCTACTGTTAATTCGTCACTGAGATTTGAATGAATCATTTGCTTCACAACACTAACCGTTGCGTGATAATATTCCCTCGTCCTTCCTTTCTTAATATCCAGCATACGTATCAACCTCCAACTTCATTGATTTGAGACTGATAAAAATAAAACCGGTATATATAGGATATGTAAAGATACATTGTCTAATCCCTACAACTTGGAAATCTTAGACAATAGCACAGTATATATCTTTACAAAAAAGAAAACACTGCCAGCAAGCTGACAGTGTCCAAAACAAATACTCCGTATCGCACTATATATACATCGCCGAAGCGC
>CAMLLI010000973.1 GCA_946480685.1 uncultured Flammeovirgaceae bacterium
AGTACATTTTTTAAAATCAGCTCAATCATCATTTTTTTCTGAATTCAATCTATACCTCTTTAATATATCTATTCAAATTTACCTTTATGCGCTAACACCTTTTTCTGGCAATAACCAGACAACTTCCTCCCAGGTGAATCACCTTACCATTTCTTATTCTGGATATTTCGAAGTCCCAAATATAGTTTAGTATTTTACCGATCAGGCCTCCGCTTTTGTGCTCCTTCTTATGCTTATCCAAATTACCGGAGTTCTTGTGCAGCCCGAGTCTGCTAGGTAGTGTACGAAACAAAAATACTGCTATAGGGAGAATCGAGAATATATACGAGGAGTACTCAACATGAAAGCCAACCGACTGCAACTTCCTTTTTAGTTCATTTGTGGTATACCGTCTAAAATGACCGGCATCCACATCTTCGTTAGACCATAAGACATTAAAAGCAGGCACTGTTATAAAAACAAGGCCACCATCTCTTAAATATGAATAGATGTTTTTCAAAAAATCAACATCATGCTCAATGTGCTCAACAACGTCAAATAACCCTATGGCAGGAATGCTACCCTTTATTAGCGAAGCGTTTTCAAGCGTTGAGCAGATTACATGATTTAGGCCTCGCTTTTTTGCATTGATACACCCCTGAATTCCCGGCTCGATCAACACCGTTGAGATACCTTTTTCTTCTAATCCCTTTGCAACAAAACCATTTCCTCCCCCGATATCAAAGAATATATAGTTGGCGCAGTACTTCATCACGCCTTCGATGATGCAATTATTACGATGTTTAAACCAGAAACTGTTTTCTTCTACCTGAAAGTAATCATCATTGCCACTTTCAGGATACGACACTCTGCTTTGCTCTCTTGAATAAAAAATACCGTCCTTATGAATGAGGCCGCTCGCATGGTCTTGAAGGTTCATTACTTGTTCGATAAAATCGGGCTACGGAATCTTTTTGAAATTGAAGAATTAAGATTTCTAATGGGAGAAAGTAATCGCTGAAAATTAATCATTTACTCATCCAAATATCGATAAATGAGTGGCATTTTTAAATCCAGACATAAGGTTAGATCTCTTGTTAACTTAATTTTTAAATATCTTTTGAGAGTCACAATTACGAATCACTAGATCACTGACTAACAACAATTTATAAAATAATTAACAAGTAAAACCCAAAATGAAGTTCTGGATTTCAATGTTTAATCTTACATTTGCGCAAAATAAAGCCTTCGAATCTCTAGATTTGAAGGCTTTTAAGTTTAATAAACTCTCCTACCATAACTTCAGGCGATAAATGAACCCAATGTCTATCGCTTCCTGATTGTTATATAATGTGCTGGTAATTATCTTACCTCCTTTCGTTTGTTGACGTGAATAGTATGCAAGAATTTCTTAAAAATCTGGTTGGTAAACTTCGTGACTTCTACACACTGCTGTTGCAAAAGATGCAGCCTGCTATTCAGTTTGTCAGGATTCGATTTAACAAGATTCGTGAGTATTACAGAACGCACCCCAAGGCACGCAGATGGTCGATCTTTGGTGCTATTGTTTTAGGTCCACCGCTCGCCTTGATGATCTTTGTGTGGGTTCAGATCCCGAGCAAACGCACCCTGCGGAAAATTCAAAATCAGGTGGCTTCTGAAATTTATAGTGCTGACAGTGTGCTGCTTGGCCGTTACTATATACAAGACCGCACTGAAATCAAATTTGAAGAGATCTCTCCGGAGGTAATCGATGCACTCATTGCTACCGAAGACGTGCGCTTCTACGAACACAGTGGTGTCGACTTTGAAAGTTTGGGACGGGTGTTTATCAAGTCGATCCTCATGCAGGAAGAATCAGCCGGTGGTGGTAGTACCATTACGCAACAACTTGCCAAGAACCTGTATCCGCGAAAGCGCTATTGGGTTTTCTCGATGCTTATTAACAAGTCGCGCGAGTTGGTAACGGCACAACGACTAGAAGATCTATACTCCAAGAAAGATCTCATTACGCTATATCTTAATACTATACCCTTTGCCGATCAGACCTTTGGTATTGAAGCTGCTGCTAAACGTTTCTTCTCCTGCTCAGCAAAAGATCTAACAGTCAATCAGGCTGCTGTATTGGTGGGGATGCTCAAGGCAACCAACTCGTATAATCCGCGTCTTTTTCCGGAGCGATCGCTCACACGCAGAAATGTGGTGCTTTCCCAAATGAACAAGTATAATTATATCTCGAAAGAGGAGCTTGATTCATTAAAGAAAGAAGCACTCGGGCTAAAGTATAACAGTATTTCTCACCACCAGGGTCTTGCCCCCTATTTCCGCGAGTACGTTAAGGCTGAACTCATGACGTGGTGCAAGAACAATACAAAACCAGACGGTTCTCCGTACAATATATATACCGATGGCTTGAAGATATATACCACTATAGATTCAAGATTACAGGAGTATGCTGAAAAGGCTGTTGTCCAGCACATGACGGATGTTCAAAAGCAATTCTTTGATCACTGGCGAAAAGAAAA